>JAKSSH010000027.1 GCA_024403155.1 Clostridia bacterium
CCTTCTTAACGATGTCTGTAGTATCTCCAACGCCTCTCTGGAACAGCTCTGTATGTTCAAATACAGGAGTTCTAACTTCCCGGAATCCGTATCTTCTGCAGATTTCAGCAAATTTCTCCTCCAGGTAGTGCCACTTGTACGCCTCTTCAGGCAGTACGTCTTTTGTTCCTTTAGGTGCATTTGTTAACATGTCTTTTCCTCCGTTTCAATAAAAAATCCTTTACGTTTTCTATCTAACATCTCATCTAATCTTTTGATATAAATCTCATAATTGGATACGTTGGCAACCCTCTCAAGCCTGTTTTCTTCTGAGAAAAATATTTTACTTATTCCTCCTGCTCCAAGAGCCAGAATTGATTGCGCCTCTTCCATTATTCGAATGTTATATGCTGACACCTTATCATCCTTACAGAATCCTGTATTCTCCGTATTACCGGAAGTATGTTTCTGTCTGTAAAGATAATATGGTTTAAAGCCCTTTTCCCTAAGAGTCTCATGTGCCCAGTCAAGCATCTGTTCTCTCAGTTCTTCATCCCTGTAGTTAAAGTTCTCATCTATTTCCTTAAGTCTGGATGCCCGTTTAACCGCCAGCGTGTGAAGTGTAATGTTGCTTGCTCCCAGAGACATTATCTCATTAACACTGCGAGTAAAATCCTCAAATGTCTCCTCAGGAAGTCCAGCAATAAGGTCGGTGTTTATTATTTCGAACCCAATATCCTTTGCTGCCTCAAAAGCTCTGTAAACGTCCTTTACGGAATGTCGTCTTCCTATCAGTTCCAGAGTATGTTCCTTCATGGTCTGAGGATTAATGCTTATTCTATCCACTCCATATGCTCTAAGAACCGCAAGCTTATCTCTGTCAATTGTGTCAGGCCTACCTGCTTCAACTGTAAATTCCTTCAGTTTTGACAGATCGAAGCCTTTGCTGACTTCTTGCAAAAGCAGTTCAAGCTGATTAGCATTTAAAGTCGTAGGTGTTCCACCGCCGAAGTAAACAGATTCCAGATGGAATTTCGATTCATTTACAGCGGCTGCTGCAAAGGCAATCTCCCTGTGCAGAGCCTCAAGATATCTTTCAATTTCTGAATTGGAAACCTGATTGCTTGTGAATGAACAATAAAGACATCTTGTTGGGCAGAACGGAATTCCAAGATACATTGAAAGACTGTTTCTGTCCGGTTTACCAATAACCTTTCTCTGATAATCAAGGATTTCTGCGGCAAGATCCGCTTTGCTTTCTTCCACCAGATAGTGATTTTTCAGAAACTCTGATGGATCGAGCCCTCTATCAGCAATTTCCCCTGCAAGTTTTACAGGTCTTATACCGGTTAGTATGCCCCAGCGAGGTCTCTTGCCTGTAGCATTAACAAGATCTCTAAAAAGCTGTCTTTTAACGTCTTCCTTATCGCCAGAAAAGTTGTATATGAAATCAGCATGTTCTTCAGCAGTTATCTCATATTGAAATGGCTGCAGAAACTCTTTTATTAGTTCCTCATACTGACTTGTATTTTCTATGTTATTAAACCTGAATTTATACAAATGGATTATTCTTTCTTTCAAAACCTATGTTTGTAGGTCCCATGTGACCGGGAAAAACACTGGTTTCATCAGGAAGCGGCCAGAGTTTTTCATGAATTGATGTTTTAAGTGCATCGAATGAACATCCGGGGAAATCAGTTCTGCCTATTGAACACTGGAAAAGTGTATCTCCGCTGAAAAGAGTGTTCTCCTCCGGAATATAAATGCACATTCCCCCAGGTGAATGACCTGGTGTAAACAGGAATTTCATATCCAGATCTCCAACTTTTATTTCATCTTCATCTTCAACATAGATATCCGCATCAAATTCAGTAGTATTACCAAACTGAGTGCTCATGTTGAAGCTGTGATCAGTAAGCATTTCACGTTCTTTGCTATGAGCAACAACTTTTGCTTCGGGAAAATCCGCCTTGAATCCCTTCACACCCATAATGTGGTCAGCATGACCGTGCGTTAACATAATATATTTAACGTCAATTCCAAGTTCCCTGATTTTTTCCGAAATTCCAGGATTGTAATCTCCCGGGTCCACAAGAAAACCTGTTTTTGACTCATCATTGTCATAAACCAGATATGTATTTGTTCCAATAGCGCCTGTTGGTATGTTATAAACCTTCATTTTGCCTCCTAAAACAGCTTTTTGCTTTCAAGTAGTATGGTTACAGGACCATCATTTACTATATTTACAATCATTTCAGCCTGAAATACGCCCTCTTCCACGTGAATTCCGTTGGCTTCAACAAGTTCCACGGTTTTTCTGTAAAGACTATTAGCTTCTTCAGGACCTGCGGCTGAGAAATAGCTTGGTCTGTTGCCTTTGCGAACGTCTCCAAGAAGCGTAAACTGGGAAACAGCAAGTATCCCTCCACCAATATCCTTGACACTAAGGTTCATGACACCTTCTTCATCATCAAAAACCCTTAAGGCCGATACTTTCTTTGCAATATATTCGGCGTCTTTTTCAGTATCTCCATCTTCTACTCCGATAAGTACCATTAAGCCCTGATTTATGCTTCCGGTAACTTTTTCGTCGACACTAACACTTGCTTCTTTTACTCTCTGTACTACAGCTCTCATCCTTTGCTTCTATAAGCCTCCTTTATGCCCGGTATGCTCTTGAAAGCACGGCATATCTTTTCAATCTGGGTTCTGTCCCTGATTCCCAGAATAACATCAATTCTGAATGATTCATTTCTGTTGGCTCTGGCATTAAGACCTATGATATTAACATCATTATCTTCACAGACTTTGGATATACTGGATAAAATTCCTCTCTGGTCATCTGCAATAATGCATATTTCACCTTCAAAGGCCTTATCAAGAAGTTCCGGATCCCATTCAACATCTATGAACCTTTCCATTTCTTCAGGTGGAAGTGATTTTAGATTATCGCAGTCCTTTCTATGAACCGTAATGCCTCTGCCCTTGGTAATATATCCAACTATTTCATCGCCTGGAACCGGTGTGCAGCATCTGGCCATCCTGATCATCAGATTGTCTACGCCTTCTACAATAACGCCGGTTTCCTTGTCAACATGTCGTTTTTCCAGCCGTTTGCTGGTCTTTTCACTGATTTCATTCAGATCATCCAGCAGAGTCTTGTTCTTATCTTTAGCAGCTGTCTTCTGCTTTTCGTCTTCATAGCCCTGGAGCAGATTGGCAACTTTAGTTTGAAGGTTTCCTCCATAACTGAGCTGGGTATACATGTCATCTGCATCCTTGAAACCGCCATCCTTTACCACCTTGGTGATGTTGGTATTAGTCAGTAGAAGTTTTGGGTCAAATCCCTTCTTTCTCAGATACTGAGTGAACAGGTCCTTACCCTTATCAACTGCATCATTTTTGTTTTCCTTCTTCAGCCACTGTCTTATCTTGGTTCTGGCAGAACTGCTCTTGGCTATTTTAAGCCAGTCAATGCTTGGACCAGCCGCATTAGGTGATGTTATTATTTCGATGATATTGCCGTTTTCAAGTTCATGGTCAATTGTAACCATCTTGCCATTTACCTTGGCACCAACGCACTTGCATCCAACGTCTGTATGAATTTTGAATGCAAAATCCAAAGGCGTGGCACCTGATGGAAGTTCAATTACTTCACCCAGTGGAGTGAATACGAAAACTTCGTTATTAAATAGATCCATTTTCAGGGATTCCATGAATTCCTTAGGATCGTTAACATCCTTCTGCCACTCAAGAGCCTGTCTCAGCCAGCTGAGTTTTACCTCATCCTTGTCCTCGGTAATTCCCTCCTTGTATTTCCAGTGAGCAGCGATACCATATTCAGCTATGCGATGCATCTCGTGAGTTCTGATCTGAATCTCAAAGGGTTTACCTGTTTCACCGATAACCGTGGTGTGTAGAGACTGATACATGTTCTGCTTAGGCATTGCAATGTAGTCTTTGAATCTGCCCGGGATAGGCTTCCACATGGTATGGACAAGGCCAAGTACCGCATAGCAGTCTCTTACTGTTTCTACGATGATTCTAACAGCCATAAGATCAAATATTTCATCGATATTCTTGTGCTGATAGTTCATCTTCTTGTAAATGCTGTAGAAATGCTTGGAACGACCATATATTTCGTGATTGATTCCGATTTCATTAAGCGTTTTTTCTATCTGTTTCACAACGTTGTTGATGGCATCTTCTCTTTCGCCCTTTCTTTCGCTCACCTGTTCAGCCAGGTCATAATATGCTTCAGGCTCAAGAAACTTGAGAGCTATATCTTCAAGTTCCATCTTGATGGAATAGATACCAAGCCTGGCAGCAAGAGGCGCATAGATATCCAGAGTTTCCTGACACTTTTCTATAATCTTTTCATGAGTCATATAGTTTATTGTTCTGAGATTATGGAGTCTGTCAGAAAGCTTGATAATCAATACTCTGATATCCTTTGACATTGCCAGGAACATCTTTCTCAGGTTCTCTGCCTGTCTTTCTTCCTTACTGTCAAATCGGAGAGCACCCAGCTTGGTAACACCGTCAACAAGGTTTGTAATTTCCTCACCAAAGTCTCTTAACATATCTTCCTTGGTGTATGAAGTGTCTTCAATGACATCATGAAGAAGACCGGCAGCAATGGTTTCATCGTCCATGCCCAGTTCGGCGAGAATTTCCGCTACTGCCAGAGGGTGAATCAGGTATGGTTCTCCTGATTTTCTGATCTGGTCTTTATGCATTTCAGCCGCAACATCATATGCCTTGCCCAGCAGCTTTTTGTCATAGGCGGGATTGTAACCCGTCATTTTTTCCAAAAATGTACTCTTCTTCGTTGTCATGTTTTCTTTTCTGTAAAATTACAGTCTGAATGAATCGTCTTCGTCTCTAGGTTCTTCCTTTTTCTGATTACCCTTAACGTATCTCTTTGAACGTTTTTTATTTGCATCAGATACAGGCTTCTTTGCTTCAGGCTGGTCTGCCTTTGCATCCACTTCACTTGCAGCTTCTGTTTTGACAGTTTCCGGTTCTACAGGAGTTTCAACCTTCTTAGGCACGTAAGGTCTGCCTTCCTTCTTTGCCTTTTTCTGGGCCTTCTTTTCAGCTTCCTTGATCTGTCTCTGATACTCAGTAGTTCTACTGCCTTTACCAAATTCAGAGTACAGCGGTGAACATACGCAGATTGATGAATATGCACCTGCAATTACGCCAACCATAAGTGGGAATACAAATTCTCTGATGGCTTCGCCGGCCATGATAACCATAGGTACCATAACGATGATTGTTGTTGCAGAAGTCATCAATGATCTTCCTAAGGTCTGGGTGATACTCTTGTCGATAGTTTCCATGAGCGTACCCTTCTTCATGTATCTGATGTTTTCTCTTATTCTGTCAAATATTACGATTGTATCATTTATTGAGTAACCTACTACAGTCAGGATACCTGCAATGAACGGGTTATTAACCGTAACACCGAATATGGCGTAGAAGGATATTACAATCAAAACGTCATGTAATACGCCCAGCATTGCGGAACCACCGAACTTCCATTGTCTGAATCTTATTCTGATATAAATCAGCATACATGCTGCCGCTATCAGAACCGCCAGTATGGCATTATTTCTAAGTTCTTTACCAACTGATGGACCGAAGAATTCCTGAGCTATGATATTATCGTCGCCCTTAATGCCGAATTCATCGTTGATTGTTGTTATTACTTCAGCTCTTTCTTTCTTATCAAGTGATTCAATTGTTCTGATTACAATCTGATCATTATTTTTTCCGGAGTAAATGATTTCTGGATCAAGCTTGTATTCCTTAATTGCTTTTTCTACCTGCGAAATCTTAACCTGCTTACCCATATCCAGCTGCATCATTGTGCCGCCTGTGAAGTCAATACCATAGTTAAGGCCTCTGATACATCCGAATGCCAGACCGATGATAAGAATTCCTGCGGAAATGCAGTAGAACACCTTTCTCTTGCTCATGAATGGAATAGTGTTTTTTATGTGGAATGAAGCGCTTCCATCATTCTTGATACCGAATACGGACTTCTTTGCAAACTTATCGCTCTGTGCCATGAGCTTCACATAAAGCTGAGTGATAAATACAGCTGTGAAGATGCTGACAATGATACCAACCATAAATGTGTATGCGAATCCCTTAACAGCACTTGTACCGATTTCATAAAGGATTACTGCCGCAATAAGTGTTGTAACCTGTGAGTCGACAACGGTGGTCATGGCTCTCTTGGAACCTGTATCCGTTGCCACTCGAACCGTTCGTCCAAGCATTATCTCCTCTCGTATACGCGAGAATATTACTACGTTGGCATCTACCGCCATACCAATGGATACAATGATACCTGCGATACCTGGCAATGTAAGTACTGTTCCCATTGATGCCATGATGTTCAGAATTAGAACAACATACAGCAGCAGCGCTATGTCAGCTGCAACACCAAGTCCTCTGTAAGCGAAGAACATCAGCAGGAATATAAGAGCCAGGCCTATAAGCCCTGCATATACACTCATTTCCAATGCGTTGTAACCTATACTTGCTGACTGAACTGATGAAGTTACCTCAGTAAGTCCAATTGGCAGTGCACCACCGCTTATCTGTGAAGCTAGCAGATGTGCTGAATCCTGGTCAAAGTTTCCTGTGATTGAACATTTACCGCCTGTAATTGGCTCATTTACATTAGGTGCGGAAATAATCTGACCATCCAGTACGATAGCAATTGCTCCGTCACCTACACCTTCGATCTGTGATTTAACCTGTCCGTTGTATGCTTTTGTTGTTGCATCTGCAAACAGATCTGTTCCCTTTCCGTCAAACTGCAGATTTACAGCATAACCTGTTGACTGGTCATCTCTACCTGATTCCGCTTTCTTAACATTGTTACCTTCAAGCACAACTGTCCCGTCCGCCAGAATGAATTGCAGTTTAGCAGTCTTTCCGATAAGTTCAATGGCCTCTTCAGGATCATCTACTTCAGGAATCTCAATTCTGATTCTGTTTTCACCTTCAATAGTGATTGTAGGTTCTCCCAGACCATTTGCATTGATACGGTTTTCGATTACTGTCTGTGTCTGTTCCATGGCTTCACGGAGTTCTTCTTCAGACATGTTCTTAATGTCTTTCTTGTCCGCTTCCATGACAACATATACACCACCTTTAATATCAAGGCCAAGTGACATTCTCTCAGAAATAGGCGTAATTGGACCAACACCGGTTACTGTAACCAGCCAGCCAAAAATCACGCATAAAATAATAAATACCGCTAGTACTTTTCTTAGTGTGTAGTTCATTTTTTCCTCCGGTTTACAACTTATATATGTTTATGGATATTAATCTGTTTATGTATATAAATATCCATTAAATCATAGATAATTTATTTTACTACTTTTTCGCGGTTATAACAAGGTATACGCCTTGATTTTTAGGGCTTTTTTGCAACAAAAAAGCATGGCTTAAATTAAATTAACCATGCTTATTTTTAGGTTGGAATTTATTGAAGCAGATTATTCTTCTTCCACAGCTTCAGTTACCTCTTCTTCAACTGGTTCTTCAGCTTCTTCAACAACGGCAGCTTTCTTCATTCTTCTTGGCTTACCCTTCTTTACAGCCTTTTCTTCGCCTTCTGCAACCTCATCGAAATCATCAAGAGCCTTTTCTGCATGACCGTGTCCTTCTTTAACGATCTTCGAAACAGACCATCTCATGATTTCCATCTTAACCTTGTCAGCTCCAACCTGAACAATGATGGATTCTTCCTTGGTCTTAACAACCTTTGCACAAATGCCGCCGATAGTAACGATTTCGTCTCCTACCTGTACGCCTGCTCTCATTGCGTTAGTTTCTTTTTCTCTCTTCTTCTGAGGTCTGATCATCAGGAAATACATTACTGCAAACAGTAATACCAGAATCAGAATTGAAAACATTGATCCGCCCATTTTAAATCCTCCTATTAAATGCCTGTCTTTATATTTTCCGACTTGAATTGTATGGTGCCGGCTGTGGGGGTCGAACCCACACGGTGTCGCCACCACGGGATTTTGAGTCCCGCACGTCTGCCAATTCCATCAAGCCGGCGTAACGTGAAAAGTATACCATTACACATTAACTATTTCAAGTTCTTCCTCGTCTATTTTTTCCATGTGTTTACGTGAAAGCCACTTGTACATAATCGGAATTACAAACAGTGTTGTTATGGTTGCATAAATAAGCCCGCCAACAGTTACTATGGCAACCGGCTGCACCATTTCAGATCCTTGACCAATGCCAAATGCAAGCGGTAATAAACCAAGAATTGTTGTGGATGCAGTCATGAGAACCGGTCTCATTCTTACTGCACCTGCCTCGATAATGGCACTATCGGTATCCATGCCCTCCAGTCTGAATCTGTTAATGCAGTCTACAAGCACAATGCCGTTGTTAACAACAATACCAACAAGCATTACAAATCCCATCATGCCAATTACACTAAGAACATTGTTGGTTATAAGCAGCGCCAGCAAACCTCCGGTAAACGCAAGCGGAAGCGTGAAAATGATAATAAACGGTGAACGAAGTGACTGGAACTGTGCAACCATAATCAGATAAACCAGTATCATGCCAACAAGCATCATAAGTATCATCTGTTTAAGTGAATGCATGATTTCCTTGTTTCCACCTGCATATTCTATTTCAACGCCCTCCGGAACAAGTTCTTTATCGTTAATCATCTTTTTGACATCAGAAGTAACCTTTGTGATGTTGTATCCATCCTTTACAGATGCTGAAACAGCAAGCGTTCTCTTCTGGTTAGCATGATTTATAACAGAAAGAGATGCGTCCCTGTGCACAGTGGAAATGCTTGAAAGAAGAACCTTTTCCTTGGTTCCATCCTTTTTGTCTACCACAAGCTTCATGTCAAGAAGATTTTGCATCTTTACACCGTTTTTGCCTGATGTTGAAACATTAACATCAACTTTGTTCCCGCCATCGTCGGTTAACGTGGTTGCAGTCTTGTCTTTTGAAAGTTTCGCAGCAACCTGCTGATAAACCTGGGCTACAGTCAGTCCATTTTTCATGGCAGTATTCTTATTTACTTCAATAATCAGCTCATCTGTGCTGTTTTCTTCAACATCGGAAACATTTTCGAGAGACTTCATGTCACGCATGTTTGCTTCGATTTTCTCTCCTGCTATTCTCAGCTTATCCACGTCGTCACTGTAAAGATTCATCGATACACCATTGCCTCCAGCCAGTGATGTCATGTCCATGCTGGCACTTGTAATAATTTCGCAATTATATTCCTTGGCAAGATTATCAAGCTTCTTTCCTACAACTTTTCCCTGCTTATTCATGCCCTTTTCAAGGGTTATGTACATGGTTGTATTCTCCGTATCTGCTTCACCTGATCCCATGCCTACTGTATCAGCAAGATTGGTTGCAAGCATAACGCCAACAGATTCTACACCGTCAATCTTTCTGATTTTATCACTGATTTTATCGTTAATTTCAGCGGTTTCTTCAAGAGTGCTTCCATCAGGTGTTTTGATGCTTGCTGAAATCTGATCCGATGACATCTCAGGCATGAATTCAAATCCTCTGATAAGCAGTACACCAGTGGATGCAAGCAATAATGCAAGAGCAACAAGTACAATTCTCTTCTTATGCATCAGAGCCCATGCGGCAGCATTCTTGTACTTGGCAATAACTCTGCCTTCCTGACTGAGCACAGTCTTCTTCGTATTCTTAACGAGAAGTCCCTTAGATACTGCAGGAACGAATGTAAGAGCTATCAGAAGTGATGCAAGCAGTGAATATGTAACTGTCAAAGCCAGGTCTGTAAACAGTTCTTTAGTCATGCCATCCACAAATACAATCGGAACAAATACGCAGATTGTAGTCAGGGTTGAAGCTGTAATAGCTCCAGCAACCTGTGATGCTCCCGAAACAGCTGACTGAACAGCTGAATAGCCCATTGACCTTAACCTGTAGGTGTTTTCAATTACTACAATGGAGTTGTCAACGAGCATACCTACACCAATGGCAAGACCTGACATTGAAATAAGGTTCATTGTTACTCCAGAGAAATACATCAGTGCCAGTGCAAAAACAACACTGACAGGAATGCTTATTGCAGTGATAACAGTCGGCCTGATATCTCTCAGGAAGAACAGAAGAATCAGAATAGCAAACAGTGCTCCAAGAAGAAGATCCTTAAATACGGAACTGATTACCGTATGAATATATTCGCCCTGGTCTACGAAATTGATGAAGTTAAGATTCTTATATTCATCCTGCAGTTCTGCAAAAGTATCGTTAATGTTATCTGCAACTGTAGCTGTAGCATATGTGGACTGCTTTGTGAACATAAGCAGAATACCGTTTTCTCCGTTTATCTTGGCATATGATTCAGAATCATCAGCCGCATATGAAACAGTTGCTATATCTTTAACTTTAATCGGATCAAGGCCATCGATTCCCAAATCAAAAAGTGTGAGATTCTCAAGTTCATCAAGATCCTTTATCTTATTACCTACACTTACCAGAATATCCGCTTCTCCATCAGTAACATAACCTGCAGGCATTGAGAAATTCTGGGCATTCAGAATGGCAGTAACATTATCCATGGTAATAACACCGGTCATATCCGCACTATCAATGGCAGCCTGCTTCTGGGATTCAACCTGAGATAAAGCCATCTGCAGTTGTGAAACAACAGCATCTACAGTTCCCTTCTGTCCTGAAAGATCCGAGTAAATAAAGGTTCCTGCTGAAACCTTACTCTGGATGTCATGGATAGCATCGTTTACGCTTTCAATAGTAACATCAACATTGTCAAGCTGCTCCTTGAAATCCTTAGCGTCCTTAAAGCCCATTCCCTGCATGATTTTTTCAATTTCAGGCTTAATTTCGTCAGGAGCACTTTCATACTGCTGCAACAATTCAGGACCATCTTTCTTAAACTTTAACAAGCCTTTTTTAGATTCTTCCAGCTGACTGATTGCGCTTGCAGCCTGATCGGAGCCATCTTTGATCTTATTCTTGCCGTTATTAATCTGCCTGGAACCGCTCTTGGCTTTATTTATTCCGCTCTTCAGCTCCCCTTCACCCTTATTGAACTGTGAAGTTATTGCATCGGCAACATTGTTATTAATCTTATTTATATCCTTCTGTGAAAGAACGATCTGATATCCTTCATCCACCATGCCAATATAATTTACAGATGCTACACCTTCGGTTCCTTCGAGTTTGCTCTTTATTTTTTCCTTCACGAAAGTTGACACCTGTGCAGGGGTCTTTCCTTTTACTCCAACAGCTGCCACTGTAACAGGCATCATGTCCAGATTGATTTTAAGAACAAGTGGCGTTGAAGCCGTTTCAGGAAACTGAGATTCAATCTGATCAAGTTTATCCCTTATATCAACAGATAAGGCATCCATGTTAGCTTTGTCAGTAAATTCAAGAGAAACCACCGAATAGTTATCTGCAGACATGGATGATACGTTCTTAACATTGGATAATGTAGCAAGCTGCTGCTCAATCGGGTCAGTAACCTGAACTTCAACTTCTTCTGCACTTGCACCAGGAAATGTGGTGGCCACAACAGCATATGGAGTGTTAATGCTCGGGAAAAGATCCGGTGTCATCTTATAAACCGCCACCAGACCGAATACGGCTACAATTACAACTGCTACAAATATTGTGAAAGGTTTTTTTACACTGTATTTTGTTAACATTTACTTTCCTCTAGGTATACCCCTTTTCTTAAAAACATCAACTTAAATTATACAATTGTTCATATCTTATATCAACTTAATTAACTTAATAAAAATACAATAAAGCAGTGTTCATATAAGAACGCAAAAGCAGACCAAAAAAGAAAAAACCGACATAGTATGTCGGTTTCTTTGGTGCGGCCTGCCGGACTTGAACCGGCACGGTCTCCCACACGCCCCTCAAACGTGCGCGTCTGCCTATTCCGCCAAGGCCGCATATCCTTGCCTTTATGAAAGGCACTTACTCATTGTAGGGGTAAAGGTGCTGTTTGTCAACTTGTTTTTAGATGGTTTTATAATGTTTCGAGAATGTTATCCAGCTGCTGGTGCAGTTCTTCCACTGAACCGGAATTATCTACTACAAAATCAGATAATTTGCATTTAAGCTCGTCGTCATACTGATTTCTTATTCTGTCCTCTATTTCATCAGGTGTCATACCATCACGATCACAGACTCTGCTTATGCGTTTATCCATGTCGCATGTAATCAGAATCACAATGTCACATTTTTCATTTATTCCCGACTCAAAGAGAAGCGGCGCATCCAGTATAACATGGCTGTTGAAAACACCTTCAACATTATCCTGTCTGTATTTTTCTATGGAGGCATCTATAAGCCTGATTATTTCACTGTGAATTATGGCATCAAACTTTTCTTTGATGTTTTCGTCATTAAAAATCTTAGCAGCCAGGGCTTTTCTGTCCAGAACAAGCCCGTTTCCTGCTGTGCTCTTCTTTTCAACACATCCGAATTCCCTTGAAATAATCTCAAGCAAAGGCTGACCATCAGCGGTAAGATCTCTTCCAATCTGATCCGCATCAATATATCCAA
>JAKSSH010000028.1 GCA_024403155.1 Clostridia bacterium
GCAACCTTTGCAGGATAAATTGCGTCTTCATGAAGAACTGATGCTCCCATGTATGAAAGTTCTCTCAGTTCCATGTATGAGATGGAATTGATTGGCTTTGGTTCGTCAATGATTCTAGGGTCAGCCATCAGGAATCCTGAAACGTCAGTCCAGTTCTCATAAACGTCAGCATTCATGGCTCTGGCAACCAGCGCTCCGGTAATGTCGCTACCGCCACGTGAAAATGTCTTGATGCTGCCGTCCAGCTTCTCTCCGTAGAATCCGGGAATAACAGCCTTATCTACACCGCCCAGAACTCTTGTGATTGAGTCGTTCGTAATGTCTTCCAGAAACTTGCCCCTGTCGCTGAAACGAACGATGTCCTTGGCATCTACAAATGCAAAACCAAGATAAGCTGCAATTATACGAGCATTAAGATATTCCCCTCTTGATGCAATATAATCTACGCTTGCACCATTTTCGATTTCTTTCTTTATGGTTTCAAGCTCAGCAGCTGTATCAACATCCACTCCTAAATCCGCCTCAACCTCCAGATATCTGTCTCTGATAACCTGAAAAATCTGTTCGTAAGGAATCTTATGCTCAGTATGAGTTTTACATAGATAAAGAAGGTCTGTAACCTTACTGTCATCTGTAAAACGCTTTCCTGGTGCGGAAACAACAACATACTTAATATCACTGTCTCCTGCAACAATATTCTTTATTTTTTCAATTTGCTTGGCATCGGCAACTGATGAGCCGCCGAATTTAGCAACCTTAATTCCCATTTTTCTCTCCCGACTTGCTGGTCTTATTTGTCAAATATGCTATCTATTACAGCTCCGATTTCCTTCCCATAGGGTTTGATTTCTGCCTTCAGTTCTTCAACCTTATCAAGTCTTTCCCAAGGAACGTCAATGTCTGTTCTGCCGAAGTGACCGTATGCTGCAACCTGTCTGTAGATAGGTCTTCTCAGATCCAGATCTCTGATAATTGCTGCAGGTCTCAGATCAAAGTGCTTCTCTACAATTTCAGCCAGCTTTTCGTCACTGTATATTCCTGTGCCAAATGAGTCAACCATAATTGAGACCGGTTTCGCAACTCCGATAGCATATGCTACCTGAACTTCACACTTCTTTGCCAGTCCCGCTGCTACCATGTTCTTGGCAACCCAGCGAGCTGCGTATGTGGCACTTCTGTCAACCTTTGTAGGGTCCTTTCCTGAAAATGCACCGCCGCCATGGTGCGCATATCCGCCATATGTATCAACGATTATTTTACGTCCTGTAAGTCCAGAGTCACCCTGAGGTCCGCCGATTACAAACTTTCCTGTTGGGTTAACGAAGTATTTAGTGTTAGGATCAAGCAGTTCAATAGGGATGACCTTCTTGATTACATGCTCAATCAGATCTGCTTTGATCTGTGCCTGCTCTACACTTGGATCATGCTGGGTTGAAATAAGAACTGTATCTATTCTTGAAACCTTGTCATCTTCATATTCTACTGTTACCTGTGTCTTGCCGTCAGGTCTCAGGTATGAGAGAGTTCCGTTCTTTCTTACTTCTGTAAGCCTCATTGCCAGCTTGTGAGCCAGTGCGATAGGCATTGGCATCAGCTCCGGTGTTTCGTCACATGCAAAACCAAACATGAGGCCCTGATCTCCTGCCCCTGTGTCATGTTCGGCATTTGTGCTTTCGTCAACACCCAGCGCGATGTCAGGTGACTGCTCATCAATTGCTGTCATGATTGCACACGTTGTTCCATCGAAACCATATTTGGCTCTGTCGTATCCTATGTCCACAATAACCTGTCTGGCGATCTTAGGAATGTCAACGTAACATTCTGTTGTGATTTCACCCATTACCATGGCATAGCCTGTATTAACTGTTGTTTCTGCCGCTACACGCCCCTGTGGATCTTCAGCCAGGATGGCATCAACTATTGCATCTGAAATCTGGTCGCAGATTTTATCAGGATGCCCTTCTGTAACTGATTCTGACGTAAATAATCTTTTCATTTTTATCTCCTATTTCTAAAACTATCTATACATAATGTATTATAGCATAAAATGTAGCTTCCGTACGGTTCTTCTGTCACATTTTTATGATATACTACTGATATGAACAAGGAAGACTTAAAGATAGTAACAGGAGGTCTGGTCTCCGACATAAACGGCATAAAAAAGCATTTTGAAAGTGCCTATGTAACCGACACACGTCTTATGGGTGTCCTTGCGGTGTACGTTCACTGGACAATGAATGTGGGAGCCTGCAGGGAACTTCACCAGTTTTTCTACATAGACTGTGAGGAAGCCGGGCTGGAAACCTACACAAGTGTAAGGGGTCCATTCGGCAAGGAAGCGAAGCATGTTGAGCAGGCTCTGGTTGGCGGTCTTGGTGCAGAGAAGATTTCTCTTTCAGAGACGGAACTTCGCTGGCTCATTGACCACTGGAGGCAGCTTAATGAGAAACACAGTCTGCCCCTTCCTGCTGGCTTTGATGAATACGGCTTTATTCTGGATAATCCACCGGTTCTTGACTATGAGAAAAAAAGCTGTCTGCTGGATAGTCTTTGCGTTGAAATAAAAACCGATTATCAGGCGGTGAACTACTTCCTTATGAGATGCTTCGGCAGAGATTATGAGGCTGCCAGCCGACTCACTGACCTGAACTATGATTTTCCTCTGGACTTATACGACAGCTATGTCAGAGCCACATTCTGCAAAAACACTATTGATGTGGAAAAAGAATATGGCGACAACAGTATTTCATATCTTTGTGAGTCTGTTGTTGAGATGAACGGGCAGCATGAAGTTATTGTATCCAGAGTTGTTGTGAAGGCTCTGAAGATAATAGGTTTTGAATACTGCTCCGGCTTTGCCATCAGCAGTGCAGAGGCGGCAATGATGCTGAGAAAACCTGAATTTACTACTGTTTATGAGGTTCTGGTTGATGATGATATTCTGGATGATAATCTGGGGGAATTCACGCTTGGACTTAATACTATAATGACCGAGCACGAAAGCGGTCGTCTTTTCATGGCATTCAAAAAGACCAACGACCATGTAAAGGAACGTGTCTTCATGCTTTCAAACGATGTCAGTGGCGTTTACTTTCTGACGGATTTCGGCCAGCTGATTGTAATGTCAAATACAGATACGGGAATCCGGCGTCTGGAGGCCAAGGTTGCTGCCAGTCCTCTTTCACCGTTCCTGCTGCCGACTGCCAGATACGAATTTCTTGAGCCTGTGCTGTTTGAATTTATAAACAGTGGCTACGAGGATTTCGGTGAGTTTCTGGAGGCAATTAAGCAATGAGCCAGCAAATCCGTAAATCCGATATTGTGACTCAATTTTCTAACTGAATAGTATGGATAAAATAATAACAGCAAAACTAAATGATTTTATGAATGAGAGCATGGAGCTTTATGACCTGCCGGGACTGGCAGTCGGAGTTTCTTTCGGGCTTGATAATCCCAGGTGCTTTACAGCGGTTCGTGGCTGGCGGGACTATACTGCCTGCTCCAGCAAAGGCAAGTCACTGTATCCTGATACTTGCCGCAGCGGTGCAGAGCTGCATTCCGGTGACATATTTCACTGTGCCTCGGTTTCCAAGCTCTTCACTTCTTCGGCCATCATGAAACTTGTTGAGGCGGGAGTCCTGGGGCTTTATGACAGACTCAGCAATATACTTCCGGATCTGAAATCGGGCATTTCCACTGAACATGCTTCGCATCTTGGAACTACGCCTTGCATCGCTGATTGGCGATTTGACGAAATCAGGCTCTGGAACCTGCTTACTCACACTTCCGGTCTTGCGGACTGCAATGATTATGAATGGGAAGGGGCCGAAACTGATGACGCTTCTCTGGCCCGTTATGTGTACACTCATCATGACTGCATTGGTCAGTCAATGCTCTGGTGTCCTCAGACAAATCCTGAATTCTACGGTGTTCCCGAGACAGATGAAAATGGATACCTTCTTATAGATGAAACCGGCAAAGCGAAAAATCTCTTCAGATACAGCAATGTCGCCTATGAGATTCTGGGGCAGATTGTTGCGGAATATTCTGACCGTATGCCCGGTGCTGAAGGAGCTCTTTCCTATGAAGACTTCGTAAAGAAATATCTGCTGGATCCTGCCGGCATGAGCAGCTCAACAATGAAAACCTTCGAAAGGCCCGGCTGGTCATCAAAGGTGTCGGATATTCGAAATCAGGCAGGATGCATTAAGGACGCTGTCATGGCTCTGCCTCATGAGAAAAAGGCTGACAGATCCATCGGTCTGGTTGAAACCTATCCCTATACACGCAAGCATGCACCAAGCTCGACCCTTTCTTCAGATCTTGAAGATCTTATGAAGTGGGGGCGTGCACATATGAAGTCGGCTTCCGGGCAGGATGAACTGCTTTTGCATAAGGAAACATACGACACCATCTGGCGAGACTATGCCACTGTTCCCAACAACGGTGAAAAGATGGGGCTGGGATGGTTTATGAGAAAGCAGGCTGTTGAGAAAGCGGGCTGTACTGAAAATGCTGCTGAAACCGGCAAACTCTGCTCATCAGACTGCAAACAGGAATATCTGCTGCTCGGCCACGAAGGCACTGACGACGGTTTCCGCGCCAGCTTCTGGATGTGTCCTGAGCTGGATATGGTGACTGTAGTGCTGTCCAACCTTTCAAACGCACCCGTAAAGAGAATAAACAGGAAGTTATTTGAACTGATGGTCAAGTAAATCGTTTTGTTTGCATAAATTCCAGAAAATAACAAAGACCCGGATTTTGAAGTGCGCTTCAATTTCCGGGTCTTTTTGTTTCTCGATTAAACCAGTTCGAGGAATACTACTTCTGCTGCGTCTCCCTGACGAGGGCCCAGCTTCAGAATTCTAGTGTAACCGCCCTGGCGGTCAGCATACTTAGGTGCGATTTCCTCAAATAACTTGTTTACTACTGATTCGTCAAAGATATAAGCCATAGCCTGTCTTCTAGCGTGAAGATCACCACGCTTACCAAGTGTGATCATCTTTTCAGCCTGTCTTCTTGCTTCTTTGGCTCTGTGCTCAGTTGTCTGAATTCTGCCTTCTCTCAGAAGGTCAGTCACCAGATTTCTCAGCATAGCTTTTCTATGAGCTGAATCTCTGCCTAATTTTCTATATCCTGGCATTTCTGCTTTCCTCCTATTAATTACTTACTCGTCACTTTCTCTAAGACCAAGGCCCAGTTCTTCGAGCTTGTTCTTAACTTCGTCAAGTGACTTCTTACCAAGGTTTCTAACCTTCATCATGTCTTCCTCACTCTTCTGTGTGAGCTCCTCAACAGTGTTGATTGCTGCTCTCTTCAGACAGTTGAAAGATCTTACTGACAGTTCCAGTTCTTCGATAGTCATTTCGAGAGCCTTTACTGTCTGGTTTTCAGGTTTGTCAATCATGATTTCCATGCCTTCAGCTGCGTCGTTAAGTTCAACGAACAGATTCAGATGTTCCTGCATGATCTTGGCACCGATTGATACGCCTTCACTTGGTGTAACTGATCCGTCTGTCCAGATTTCCAGAATCAGCTTATCGTAGTCTGTTACCTGCCCAACTCTTGTATTTTCAACAGTGAAGTTGCACTTTCTAACAGGTGTATAAATTGAGTCTGTAGGAATAACGGAAATCGGTGTGCTATCGCTCTTGTTCATTTCAGCAGGGACATAACCTCTGCCTCTTGCAAGATTGATTTCCATTACAAGGGTTGTGTTCTCATCAAGAGTTGCAATGTGCAGCTCAGGATTGAAGATTTCGATGTCGGAGTCTGCCAGTATGTCTGCAGCAGTGACTTCCTTAGGTCCTACTTCATTGATGAGTACTCTCTTCTCGTCTTCGCCTGACAGTCTTACTGCCAGCTTCTTCAGGTTCAGGATGATTTCTGTAACATCTTCCTTGACTCCTGGGATAGTTGAAAACTCATGAAGGATGCCGTCGATCTTCACAGATGTAACGGCTACGCCCGGAAGTGAACTGAGAAGGATTCTTCTCAGAGAGTTTCCGAGAGTTGTTCCATATCCTCTTTCCAGAGGTTCTACAACGAACTTTCCATAGTTTGGATCTTCATTTGAATATATACATTCGATTGTTGGTTTTTCAATTTCTATCACGTTAATACCCTCCTATTTAATTTTGGTGTTGAGCCAGATGTAAACTCTGTTTACACCTGCGCCAATGCTCTGTCAACGGTAAAGGGTAAACATTTACGAAGCAAATGCAATTTGCTGAGTAAATACTACCTGGTCTTGACAGGACATTATTTTGAGTACAGTTCGACGATAAGGTGCTCTGCAACTGGAGTGTCAATCTGCTCTCTTGTAGGAACGGCTAATACCTTTCCTTCAAGCTTTTCAACATCTACAGATACCCATTCAGGAACAGTGATAGTCATTTCCTTAACTTCCTTAAACTTAGGAGAGTTGGTGCTCTTTTCCTTAACCTTGATAACATCGCCAGGTTTTACTGCGTATGACGGAATGTTAACCTTCTTGCCATTTACTGTGAAGTGGCCGTGAGTAACAAGCTGTCTTGCTTCCTTTCTTGATGAAGCGAATCCCAGTCTGAATACTACGTTGTCAAGTCTTGTTTCCAGCATGATCAGCAGGTTTTCACCTGTGATGCCCTGCTTTCTGTCAGCCTTGTCAAACAGATTTCTGAACTGAGTTTCCTGGAGTCCATAGAATCTCTTTGTCTTCTGCTTTTCTCTCAGCTGGAGTGCATAGTCTGAAGCCTTTGATCTGCCCTGTCCGTGCTGTCCGGGAGCATATCCTCTTCTTTCCATGGCACACTTTGTGCTGTAACATCTGTCGCCCTTAAGGAAGAGCTTCTGTCCTTCTCTTCTGCAAAGTCTGCAGTTAGCGTCTGTATATCTTGCCATTTGGTATCCTCCCTTCCATCAGACTCTTCTACGCTTAGGTGGTCTGCAACCATTATGAGGAATCGGTGTGATGTCCTTAATCATAGTGATTTCAAGGCCTGCAGTCTGAAGTGCTCTAATAGCAGCTTCTCTGCCGGATCCTGGACCCTTTACGTAAACTTCAACTGTTTTAAGGCCGTGCTCCATAGCGCCCTTAGCAGCTTCTTCTGCAGCGGACTGTGCAGCAAACGGCGTTGACTTTCTTGATCCTCTGAATCCCAGTGATCCAGCACTTGACCATGAAAGAGCGTTACCTGCCATGTCAGTCAGTGTAACTAATGTATTGTTAAAGGTAGCCTGGATATGAGCCTGACCTTTTTCAACGTTCTTACGTTCTTTTCTCTTTTTTCTAACAGCTTTCTTAGCAGCTTTAGCCATATCGTTCTACCTCCTTTACTTCTTCTTTCTACCAACGGTCTTCTTAGGACCTTTACGAGTTCTAGCGTTTGTCTTGGTCTTCTGTCCTCTTACAGGCAGACCTCTTCTGTGTCTGATTCCTCTGTAGCAACCTATTTCCATGAGTCTCTTGATGTTCATGGAAGTGTCTCTACGAAGGTCACCTTCTACCATGTAATCGTTTTCGATAACCTTACGAATCTTACCGGCTTCTTCTTCTGTCAGATCTTTTACTCTTGTTGAAGGGTCAATTCCGGTCTTCTCCAGAATAGCTCTGGATGTTGTCCAGCCGATACCATAGATGTAGGTAAGGCCAGCTTCAATTCTTTTTTCATTTGGTAAGTCTACACCGGCTATACGAGCCATATTTTCCTCCTGTTCCCATCTTCCGTCACGCACCTACGCTCTTACCTGCGTAGAGCATAATATAAACGGGATGTTCTTTAAAAAACTTTAACTAAATTAACCTTGCTTCTGCTTATGCTTAGGATTTTCGCAGATAACCATTACTTTACCTTTTCTCTTGATTATCTTGCACTTTTCGCACATAGGCTTTACGGAAGCTCTTACTTTCATTTTGTTTCCTCCTTATGCTTTGCCTCTCCATGTGATTCTGCCGCGGGTCAGGTCATATGGTGAAAGTTCAACCTTAACCTTGTCTCCCGGGATAATTCTGATATAGTTTGTTCTTATTTTTCCGGAAACATGTGCAAGCACCTTGTGTCCGGTTTCAAGTTCTACTATGAACATTGCGTTAGGCTGTGCTTCTACAACTACGCCTTCAGCTTCTATGACGTCTTTCTTTGCCATGATTTCTACACCTCGCTATCTTCGGGGCTATTCGCCCAGAGTGAGCAATTCAGGCTCACCGTCGGTTATAACTACAGTATTTTCATAATGGGCTGATAGTTTACCATCAAGGGTAACTACTGTCCAGTCATTGGATAACGTTCTGACATCGTATGTGCCTTCGCATATCATAGGCTCAATGGCAAATACCATGCCTTTTGCGAGCCTTGGTCCCCTTCCGGCTTTGCCGAAATTAGGGATCTGCGGGTCTTCATGCATCTCCTGGCCTACACCGTGTCCAACAAAGTCTCTGATTACGCTGAATCCTTCCGCCTCTGCTGATACCTGGATTGCATGTGATATGTCTGACAGCCTGCAGCCTACCTTGCAGAACTCAAGTCCTGCGAAGAAGCTGTCTCTTGTGGCTTCTATAAGATGTCTTGCCACATCGCTAACCTGTCCAACCGGATAGGTTCTTGCTGCATCACTGACGTATCCTTTGTATGTGGACCCCACGTCAACGCTGACAATGTCGCCTTCTCTCAGAATTCTCTTTTTGTCGGGAATCCCATGAACGACTTCATCATTGATTGAGACACATGCGCTTGCCGGGAATCCTCCATAACCCTTGAAGGTCGGAATCATTCCGGCACCGCGTATAGTCTTTTCAACAAATCTGTCCACATCGGCCGTTGATAGGCCGGGCTTGATGAAGTTCTCCAGTTCCTTTAGAATGAAGCCTGTCACCTTGCCCGATTCTCTCATTAAATCAATTTCTGCATCAGATTTAATAATGATCATGCCTATTCACCTAATATGCCAACTATTGTATTAAATACGTTTTCTAAACCTGTTGTTCCGTCAATATGTGAAATGTTGCCGGCCTTTTCATAGTAATCTATGAGAGGTTTAGTTTCATTGTTGTAAACTTCGATTCTGTTTGCAGCTGTTTCTTCGTTATCGTCTTTTCTCTGAATCAGTTCTGCTCCACATACATCGCAGATTCCTTCCTTCTTTGAAGGGATATTTACAACGTGGAATGATGCACCGCACTTTGAGCAGACGCGTCTGCCTGTAAGTCTGGTCATCAGTTCTTCTCTGTTAACATCGATATCCAGAACGTTATCGATTTTGCTTCCCTTAGCTTCCAGGAACTTATCAAGTTCTTCTGCCTGGAATACTGTTCTTGGGAAACCGTCAAGAAGGAATCCGTCCTTACAGTCATCCTTTGTCAGTCTGTCAGTTGCGATTTCTACTACGAGTTCATCCGGAACCAGTTTGCCGGCATTCATGTATTCCTGAGCCTTCTTGCCAAGTTCTGTTCCGTTCTTGATGTTCTCTCTGAAAATGTCGCCTGTTGAGATATGAGGAATGTTATATTTCTCAATAATCTTTGCAGCCTGGGTGCCTTTACCTGCTCCCGGAGGGCCTAATAATATCAAGTTCATTTTCTACCTCCTATTTCAGGAAACCTGAATAGTTTCTCATAACCATTTGGTTTTCAAGCTGTTTCATTGTATCCAGAGCAACGCCGACTGCAATCAGCAGTGATGTTCCTCCGAAGTGGAAGGATAATCCTCCCAGTTCACTTACGATTGTAGGCAGGATTGCTACGAGAGCAAGGAATATAGCGCCTACGAAAGTGATTCTTGTCATTACTCTGTTCAGATATTCAACTGTTGTCTTACCAGGTCTGATGCCAGGGATAAATCCTCCGTTGGCCTTCAGATTACCTGCAACTTCCATCGGATTGAATGTTACAGAAGTATAGAAGTAAGTAAAGAATATGATCAGTACTGCGTTGAATGCGGCATATACCCACACGCCAGGTGAGCCTGTAGGTGCCAGCCACTTTTCAATCCACTGTGCAGCGCTTCCCTGAGCATTCATGAAGTATGTAATGGTCAGTGGGAACTGCAGGAACGCCATTGCGAAAATTACCGGAATAACGCCTGCCTGATTTACCTTAAGTGGAATGTGTGTAGCCTGTCCACCGTACATCTTTCTGCCAACTACTCTCTTGGCATACTGTACAGGGATTCTTCTCTGACCCTGCTGAATCAGAATGATTCCAACGATTACTGCTACGCAGAAGAGTACGAACACAATCAGTGTTATGATGCTCATTGTTCCATCCTGCAGCTTGCCCCAGATTGTCTGAATCGCTGATGGCAGTCTTGCGATGATACCTGCGAAGATAATCAGTGAAATTCCGTTTCCGATACCGTTTTCGTTAATCTGTTCACCCAGCCACATCAGGAATGCTGTGCCTGCGGTAAGAACCATTACGATTACGATAATTGAGAAAACGTCTGTGGAAATAAGCGCCTGTCTGAAGAGACCGATTGTAACGCCTATTGCCTGTACAACTGCCAGTGCAACAGTCAGATAACGTGTGTACTGTGCAATTTTCTTTCTTCCTTCTGTTCCCTCTCTTGCCAATCTTTCCAACGCAGGAATAGCGATTGTCAGGAGCTGGAGAATGATGGATGCTGTGATGTAAGGAGTGATACTCAATGCGAAAATAGTAAAGTTGCTAAATGCGCCTCCTGAGAACAGATTGAACAGAGCGAAAAGTCCTGTGTCACTGTCAAAAGTCTGGGCTAAAACCTCGCGGTCCATTCCAGGAACCGGAATCTGCGCTCCAATTCTGAAGATAACAAGCATGCAAAGCGTGAATATTATCTTTTTTCTTATATCTGGAATATTCCAGGCTTTTGATACTGTTCTGAGCATCTCCATTAGATCACCTCTGCCTTTCCTCCGGCAGCTTCAATCTTTTCAATAGCGGTCTGGCTGAACTTGTTAGCCTTAACTGTCAGTCCCTTTTCCAGGTTGCCGTTTCCAAGAATCTTAATGCCGTCCTTAACCTGCTTAGCCAGTCCAGCTGCCTTGATTGCTTCAAGATCTACTGTGCTGCCAGCTTCAAACTTATTTAAGTCGCTTACATTAAGTACTGTGTACTCTGTTCCCCAGATGTTTGTGAAACCTCTCTTTGGAATTCTTCTGTAAAGAGGCATCTGTCCACCTTCGAAACCGAGTCTTACGCCGCCGCCTGATCTGGACTTCTGTCCGTTCATGCCTCTTCCAGCTGTTGTGCCGTTTCCGGTGCCTGTTCCGCGGCCCTTTCTCTTAGGGGCTCTGGTTGCGCCGTCAACCGCTTTTAATTCATGCAGTTTCATTTTCCTGTGCACCTCCTATCTTATAACTCTTCTACAGTTAAGAGATGCGGAACCTTGTTGATAGCTCCTCTTGTTACCGGAGAATCAACCAGTTCAACTGACTGGTGCATCTTCTTAAGTCCTAACGCTTCTACTACTTTTTTCTGCTTAGGGGAAGCGCCAATAACACTTTTTGTTAATGTGACTTTAATCATCTTTGCCATTATTACTTCCTCCTTATCCTAAGATTTCTTCCTTAGTCTTTCCTCTTTTCTTAGCTACATCTTCAACAGTCATCAGTGACTTCAGACCTTCCATAGTAGCATATGCCATGTTTCCAGTGTTGTTGGAACCGATGGACTTGGCTCTGATATCCTTTACGCCCGCAGCTTCCAGAACTGTACGAACTGATGAACCTGCGATTACTCCGGTACCAGGTGCAGCCGGCATAAGAAGAACTCTTCCTGCGCCGAATACGCCAAGCTGTCTATGAGGAATTGTTGTTCCTACTGTAGGAACTTCGATTACATTTTTCTTAGCATCTTCTGTTGCTTTTCTTACTGCTTCAGGGATTTCCAGAGCCTTGCCGAGACCAACGCCTACATGACCTTCGCCATCGCCAACTACTACTGTTACTGAAAATCTCATGTTTCTACCGCCTTTAACGGTCTTAGCAACACGTCTGATATTAACTATTGTTTCAGTTAATTCCAGCTTTGATGCGTCTAAAGCATTTCTCATCTTGTTACCTCCCGTTAAAATTTCAGTCCTGCTTCACGAGCTCCGTCAGCCAGTTCCTTGACTCTTCCGTGATACAGGAATCCGCCTCTGTCAAAGCATACGTTTTCGATACCCTTTGCCAGTGCTCTCT
>JAKSSH010000029.1 GCA_024403155.1 Clostridia bacterium
GACGACCTTCCTAACATTGAAAGTGCCAACGTTAAGCTTCGTAAGGAGCTGGATCTGTTTGCAAACGTAAGACCTGTAGTAATTCCTGAAAAGGGCATCGACTGGATGTTCTTCAGAGAGAATACAGAAGGTGAATATGCCCTGGGCAACCGCGGAGTTGATATTTCAGAGGACATATCTATCGACTTCAAGGTAACAACAACTGCCGGAACAAAGAGACTGGCAAGAGCAGCCTTCGAACATGCCAAGGCAAACGGAAACAAGAATGTTACAATCGTTACCAAGGCAAACATCATGAAGAAGACTGACGGCAAGTTCCTGGAGCTGTGCTATGAAATGGCCAGGGAATATCCTGAAATCAAGGTTAACGACAGATACGTTGACATATGCAGTGCAAACCTGATTAACGACATGGTAAACAAGGACTTTAACGTATTCATTCTGCCAAACCTGTACGGAGACATCATCACTGATGAAGCGGCTCAGATGCAGGGTGGAGTAGGAACTGCAGGAAGTGCCAACATGGGTTCAAGATATGCCATGTTCGAAGCAATCCACGGTTCTGCTGAAAGAATGATCAAGGAGGGCAGAGGACAGTTTGCAAATCCTGCAAGCATCTGCAGAGCAGCAGTAATGATGCTGAGACACATGGGCGCAATGGAGAAGGCTGACATTCTGGAAAAGGCACTGGATGCAGCAGCAGAAAACGTAAACATCGTAAGAGACGGCAGCGGAGATACTGCAGCTGATTTCACCAGGTTTGTTCTCGCCGCAATTTAACGGAGACACGAAATATGTATAAGTTCACAGAAATGACAGAACTTAGCAACGCGCCTATGTCCACAAGTCTTCTGTCAAAGATGAGAGATGACATTCTCACCGGCAAGCTGGGGCCGGGACAGAAAATTGTGGAACAGGACCTTTGCAAAGAATATGGTGTCAGCAGGACGCCAATAAGAGAAGCCCTGAGGCATCTGGAGGCTGATGGCCTTGTGGAAAACATCCTCAACAGAGGAGCCTTCGTAATTGGCATGTCTGACCAGGATTACGAGGACATGTTTGAGATGCGCAAGATCTATGAAATCCAGGCGGTTAAATGGGCTATAGACAGAATAACCGAAGAGGAAATGGAACAGCTTGAAGAGACCTTCGAATTCATGGAATTCTATACCATGAGAAACGACATTGAGAAGATGCTGGTTATCAACTCAGGCTTCCATCAGGTAATCTACAGAGCATCCCATAACAGGGTGCTTCAGAAGCAGCTGGAATCCTATCAGAACTTTACAAAGTACAAAGGATCCGATTCGGTTTACGATGAGAATTATCTGGCTACGGTTCTGGAAGAGCACAGAGCAATTTTCAAGGCGTTCACAGAAAAGAACCCAAGAGAGGGTGCCATGGCAATGGAAATCCATATGAACCGTTCAAGAGAACGTCGCTGCGGATAAAAGGACTGGGTTGGGTCTTGAAAAAGCAAAGTGAAAGGGGTATTCTCTAGTTTAGAGAATGTAATGCTAATAAAAATTCAAGAAAAAGACTCAAGAAGACAGGAGGCAAATGAAATGGGCGAGAGCCGTATAGGTACTGCAGGACGAGACAAGCCACAGGATTGTCTGGTTACTGTTGACCTGGAAAGAAAACGGGGAATTAATATCACCCTGAACAGCAAGATGGAAAAGATGTTTGGAGAAGCAATCCACAAGGCTGTTGAAGATGCACTTAAGGAGGTTGGCGTAAAAGCTGCCGACGTGACAGTTGATGATTTCGGAAGTCTGGATTTCACAATCAAGGCAAGAACGAAGACAGCAGTAGCAAGGGCAAGGGGTGATGAAAATGAATAGAATGAGAAGTATGCTTTTCAGCCCGGCAAATAACCCTAAGATGTATCTTAAGGCGCCTGTTTTCAGACCGGACTGTATCCTCTTTGACCTGGAGGATTCCGTTGCTTTCACAGAAAAGGATGCAGCAAGAGATTTGCTGTGTGAAGCTGTGAAGGTTCTGGATTTTGGATCATCAGACGTATGCGTCAGAGTTAATTCACTGCGCACACCTTTCTGCGAAAAGGATATCAAAGCCATCGTGCCCGCAGGCGTCAGGTTCATAAGACTTGCAATGTGCGAAAGCAGGGACGATGTAATTCAGATCAGCCAGATGCTTTCGGAAGCCGAAAAAGAAAGCGGCGTGGAAGAGGGAAGCGTCAAGGTTCAGTGCTCAATCGAGACAGTTAAAGGAGTTCTCAATGCGCGTGAGACAGTAACAGGAAGCGACAGAGTTGTTTCCCTGTCTTTTGGTGCAGAGGACTATACAAGATCCCTGGGGACAAAGAGAACTCGCGAAGGCAGAGAGCTCATGTATGCCCGCATGTATCTGCCGGTTGTTGCTGCCGAAAGAGGAATCAGCGCAATAGATACAGTTTACTCCGCAATTGAAGACGCAGAAGGCCTGAAGGCTGAAGCGGACATGGCTGCAAACTATGGGTTCACAGGCAAGTCCTGCATCCATCCAAATCAGATTGATGTAATCCACAGTGCATTCATGCCAACGGAAGAAGATGTTGAACACGCACGCAAAGTCATGACTGCACTTGAAGATGCAAAGGCAAAGGGCGAAGGCGTATTCGTAGTTGATGGCAAGATGGTAGATGAACCTGTAATTCAGCGCGCACGCAAGGTTCTCATGCAGATTGGAGAATAGGAATGAAGAAGGGCAGACGATTTTTTAAGAACATGCTGGGAAGACGGGTTCCTGAGAAAGCCAATCTTTTCGGAGAAATAGAGCCGTATAAAAAGGCGGACAAAAGACACATAAAATATATTACCGAGGATCAGGAGTTTTCGGGCAAGGTAGTAAACAATATAAGAGAAGCTCTGGAGAAGGCAGGCATTAAGGATGGCATGACCATTTCCTTCCACCATCACCTGAGAGCCGGAGACTACGTGCTGGAAATGGTAATGAAGGAAATAGCAGAAATGGGTATAAAAAATCTCACTCTCTGCGTTTCATCACTTACGGCAGCACATGAATGCCTGATTGACCACATCAAGAACGGCGTGGTTACAGGAATTGAAACAAGTGGAATCAGAGGCAAGCTGGCAGAGGCCATTTCAAAGGATTGCATTCTTGAAAATGCCGTTATATTCAGAACTCACGGCGGCAGAGCCAGAGCCATTGAGCAGGGCGATGTGGTAATTGACATTGCTTTCGTTGCAGCCTCCTGCTGTGACAACATGGGTAACATGAATGGACAGACAGGCAAGTCTGCTTTCGGTTCAATGGGATACCCTATGGTTGATGCCAGATATGCCAGAAGAACAATTGCCATTACAGATAACCTGGCACCTTATCCTGTATATCCTATCAGCATTCCGCAGACACTGGTTGACTACGTTGTGGTTGTTGATCAGATCGGTGATCCTGAGAAGATTGGAACCGGCTCAACAAGAAAGAGCAAGGATCCTGTTGAACTGGCAATCGCCAAGTATGCCAGTCAGGTAATCTTCGCATCAGGTCTTGTTAAGGACGGATTCTCATACCAGGCAGGCAGTGGCGGAATTTCACTTTCCGTTGCAGGATATCTGGTTGACTATATGAAGGAACACAACGTAGTTGGAGGATTCGCTTCAGGCGGTGTTACCTCTGCAATGACAGAGATGCTCGAGAAGGGATACTTCAGAACACTTCTGGACGTTCAGACCTTCGATGCAGGAGCGATCAGTTCACTGAGAAATAATCCTAACCACCTCGAAATGGATGCATCCATGTATGCAGACCCATTTGCCAAGGATTGCGTAATCAATAATCTGGATATCATGATTCTGTCAGCAACAGAAATTGATGTTAACTTCAATATCAACGTTCTCACTGCATCAAACGGTGTAATCATGGGAGCTCTGGGCGGTCACCCTGATACTGCGGCAGGCGCCAAGCTGGCAATTGCAGTAGTGCCTCTCACGAGAAAGAGAATCCCAATCGTTGTTGATGAAGTAATTAACATCTCAACGCCTGGAGAAAGCGTTGACGTGGTTGTTACAGAATACGGTGTTGCGGTTAACCCTAGAAATCCGGTTCTCAAGGAGAAGCTGATTGAAATGGGAATGCCGGTATTCGACATTACTGAACTGAGAGACAAGGCTTACAGGCTCACAGGAATTCCAAACAAGCCGAAGTTCGGAGACACCATCGTAGGCATTGTTGAATACAGAGACGGAACAGTAATTGACACAATAATGAATGTACTGTAAAAACAGAAGAGCCATTACACTGTTAATGGCTCTTTTTTTTATGCATAATGTCATCTCAAAGCAGGGCAAAAGTATGGTATAATTAAATACTGAATTAAGGAAAAGAAATAATGAAAAAGCTTATTAAAGAAGAAATCAAGAAAATCATTCCACACAGAGAACCCATGCTTATGATTGACGAAATCGTTGACATGAACGACCAGTGGATCAAGGCGAGCTTTTTCCTGAGTCCGTGCTACGAGTTTTTCGAGGGACATTTTCCGGGAAATCCGGTAATGCCGGGAGCACTGATGATCGAAGCCATGGCACAGACCGCAGATGTGCTGCTTCTGTCAAAGGACGAGTACAAGGCAAGAACCCCATATTTCATGGGAGTGGACAGGGTAAGCTTCAGAAGAAAAGCAGTTCCGGGGGATACTATTTATATTGAAGCATCCATTAAGGAAGTGTTCTCTGCAAACGATGTGGTAAGCTGCGACGCCACAATATATGTTGACGACAGAGTGTGTGCAATGGGCACTGTTGCTCTGGCAATGAGATAGATGATTTAACGGAGAGAAACATGAAGAGAATAATGAGAAACAAAGGCATTAAGAGGGCAAGCCTCATAGCTGTTACCATCCTTCTGGTGCTGACACTTGCAGCGCCGGCTGCTTTTGCATTAAAGGCATACGAAGGTGAGGATGACGACCTGGAGGCAATGGTACCGACCCGTCAGACCGACTACTTTAACGTTGATATTAAGGTTAACGAGAACAATACCTACAATTACACGGAAACTGTAGGCTTCGTTTTCAATACGCCGGGTCACGGAATCTTCAGAAATATTCCTACAACATTCGACGGTATCAGTGAGAAAATCGACGATGGATGGTGCGATACCGACAACGTGGAAATCTATACCGAGGACGGATTCTTTGTTCTGCAGATGGGTGACGGGGACAGATACGTTAACGGCAAGCACGAATACAAGTACGGTTACACCATAACAATGAGGGATGACCGCAACACCGACGGGGACTATCTGTACATAGACCTGCTTCCGGTTGACTGGCAGACGCCTATCGCAAAATCAGACATAACCATTCACATGCCTAAGAAGATCAGCAAGAAGAACGTGCAGGTTTACGGCGGAGGCTACAGCAGCACAACGCTTCCTGACAACATTAGCTGGGACATGGATGGAAACAGGACCATAAAGGTCAGCGGAGAGAATCTGGACAAGGGCGAAGGAATAACTCTGCTGGTAGACCTTCCTGAAGGATACTGGGTTGGTGCATGGTCAAATGACAGCGCAAAAACCATAGCGATTATTCTCTGCCTCATATTTGTTGCTGCGTTCGTTCTCATCTGGTTCAGATACGGAAGGAAGCAGGACATTGTTCAGACAGTGGAATTCCATCCGCCTGAAGGTGTTACTCCTGCAGAAATCGGTCTCATGATTGACGGGAATCTGGACAAGAAGGATATGGTATCCATGTTCATGTATTTCGCCCAGAATGGTCTCATGAAGATAACCCAGAAACAGAAGAAGAATTTTGAATTTGAGAAGCTTTCAGAGATCAGAGGAGAGAAAAGATTTGCCGAAGTTCTCTTTGACGGATTATTCGGAGAGGGCGCTCCGGTTGGAACCAAGGTCAGCACTCTGGATCTGGGAGAGGATTTCGGAGAGAGCTATCTGGCCGCCTGCGATATAGTTGAAGACGATTTCGGAAACGCCAGAGATAAAACAAGTGAAGCTATTCAGAGACTTGCAGGCTACGCGCTGTACCTGCTTGTGATTGTTGTGGGCATCTGTGCCGTAAGATACGCGCTGAGACCTGAAAGCTATATGTTCGGTGCGTTCATTTCGGGACTGGCCTGTGCATTCATCACAGGTAAACAGAAGAAGAGCTATAAGAACCGCATGAACGGCAAGAAGGGCAAGAAGTCCGGCAGAATCATACGCTGGGTAATTGACGGATGCCTTCTGGCAATGACAGCAGTTGGATTCGGCAGTGCATTTGAAAGCGGTGCTGCAGGCTTCCTGTTCTTTGCGACATTCGGAGCATGCCAGGTTCTGAACGTTTACTACGAAAAGTATTCAGAGAATGCTATTAAGTACATGGGTAAGATCCTGGGCCTCAGAGAATTCATCAAGACTGCTGAGCTTGATCAGCTGAACGCTCTGGTTGAGGAAAACCCTGAATACTATTACGACATTCTTCCGTATGCATACGTACTGGGTCTTACGGATAAGTGGGCTAAGAAATTTGAGAACATTCCAATTCCTACTCCAAACTGGTTCATAGGAGCGGATGCAACAAATACCATGATGGGACCAATGTACATGGCCAATTGCATGAACGGACTGAATACGGCAGCTATAAATGCCGTTGGTGCTTCAATGCCGCGTGTTAGTCTGGGCGGCGGTTCAGATTCCGGTGGCGGCTGGAGCTCCGGAGGCGGTGGCGGTTTCTCCGGAGGCGGCGGAGGCGGCTTCTCAGGCGGCGGTGCCGGTGGAGGCGGCGGCGGCTCATGGTAATGTCCTATGAGAGAGAAACACACAAAGCGGTAGCAGAAGCACGCAGAATAGAAATGACTAAAGACCAGAAGACATTGAACATATTGGTTGCCAACGATGACGGAATCGGTGCAAGGGGCATGAGAGCCCTGGTGGATGCCCTGCGCAGGGAGCTGGGTGCTAAGATATATATTTTCGCACCGGACGGTCAGCGCAGTGCCGCAAGCCATGCAATTTCACTTAGAGGCACAATAGATATGTGGCAGGTGGATTACGAAGGAGCCGAGGCTGCCTTTGCATTAACCGGAACACCTGCTGACTGCGTTGCAGTTGGTATGAAAATAATGAGAGACAAGGGGATTCCTGTTGACGTGATGTTTGCCGGAATTAACCACGGCAGCAACGTAGGCACTGACACGGTTTATTCGGGAACCGTGGGCTGTGCAATGGAAGGATCCATTCAGGGAATTCCGTCTGCCGCGGTTTCCGTGGACAGCCTTAATGCTGAGCATTTTGAATATGCCTGCAGTCTTGCGGTGGACCTGATTCGCAAAACCGGCGGCAAGTGGGACAGCAACGTGATGATAAACATCAACACACCTGATCTGCCTGCAGACCGGATTAAGGGTGTTAAATACACGGTGATTGGGGAGAGAGAATACGAGAACGACATTCATCTGGTACGGGAAGACGGCGGCATAGCCACGTACAGGTACGGCGGGGAGCCTTTGCATTATGAGGGTCAGCCGAACACACTTGATGTAATCGCCATACAGGAGGGCTACGCGTCAATAACGCCTCTTCACAGAGATACCACAGCATATAATGCAAAACCAGACCTTGAAAAATGGAGGATAGGAAAATGATTAACAGAGAAGATACATTGGCAGTATTTATTGATTTTCAGGAAAAGCTTTTACCTGCAATGAATCGCAGGGAAGAACTTGAGGATAAGGTGTGCAGACTGGCTTCAGGACTTAAGGTGCTGGAAGTGCCACACGTTGTCACTCAGCAGTACACAAAGGGAATCGGCGAAACGGTTCCGACTGTTGCAGGGGCCATTGGAGAATTCGAAGCCATTGACAAAACCTGCTTCGGCTGCATGGGACATGTGGACTTCGTTAACCAGATTGAAATAGCTGCCAGACCAAATATTATAGTTTGCGGCATCGAAGCACACATATGTGTTCAGCAGACAGTAGAACAGCTGCTGGCAGAAGGCTACAATGTGTACGTTCCTGTTGACTGCATTTCATCCAGAAGCGCCAATGACTGCATGTGGGCCTGCGAGAGAATGGAGAAGGCCGGAGCAATCATGACTACTTATGAGTCGGTTCTTTATGAGCTGATGAAGGATTCAAAAGCTGAGGGGTTCAAGGAGATTTCCAAAATAGTCAAATAGTAAAATGTATTTGTTTAGTAACAGGGTAACAACTGAAAACAGACCGGCATTGGAGGAATACTTAAACAGCTTCGAGTATAAGACGTCGGGGCTGTCTTTTAGTGGACTTTACATGTGGAACGACATCAATCAGTTCAGCTGGGAGATGATTGGTGAGTACATGTGTATCTGCGGCGTTTCCCATCTGGAGCTGGAGGAAGGTATTGAGTTGCCATTCATGTTCCCGCCTCTCACAAAGACCGGAGAGTATAACAGGGATTCTCTGCGTGCAACCATTCTGGAAGCCAGGAAGAGATTTGAGGATGAGGGATTCGAATTCAGCCTGAGACTGGTGCCTTTTCATGTAATGGAGATTATCAGGGAGGCTGTGCCTGAAATCAAGTGGGTGGATGACAGGCCAAACTATGACTACATCTATCTGACACAGGATCTGATTGATCTTAAGGGCAGAGATTACCACGGAAAAAAGAATCACCTGAACTTTTTTAAGAAAACATACGAATATGAGTATGTTACACTAACATCCGACATGGCTGATGAGGCCATGGCATTCATTGCGGAGTTTAATGCCCGCAAGAAAGTGCCGCCTCATGAAATGGAGCTTCTGAAAATGGAAGAGGAAGCCATGGAAGACGTGTTCAGAAATATTGAAGCGGTGGGCTATTGGGCCGGTGCCATTCGCATTAACGGCAAGATAGAAGCAATCGCTATTGGAGGTCGTCTTGGCCGTAACACTGTTGTTGAGCACGTGGAGAAGGCAAACGTGGAATACAGAGGTCTTTATCAGGCGATAAATAACGAATTCTGCAAACACGTGGCCTCCTGGGCCAAGTACATAAACAGGGAAGAGGATATGGGCATTCCGAATCTCAGGAAGGCCAAGCTGTCCTACAGGCCGGTGAAGCTGCTGGAGAAGTATATAGGCTGTTTCAGATAGGGGCAGACTGCTTTTGCAAAAGCCCGAAAAAACTGTTAAAAAATTAACACTTTTTATCGAAAACCCTTGACCTTTGCTGAATATATGGTATTATAGCATTTGCAAGGGGTGAATCGAATTTGGCGGATAAACCGTTAAAAATATAACAAACCAAACGATATACCCAGAATCAGTATATTAAGGAGGAAAAATTATTATGAGAGAAGTTGTAATCGTAAGTGCAGCAAGAACAGCTATTGGTAAGTTCGGCGGAAGTCTGAAGGGCGTTCCAACAAGAAAACTCGGTGCAGTTTGTATCGAAGAAGCTCTGAAGAGAGCTGGTCTTGAAAAGGATCAGGTTGACGAAGTTATCATGGGTTGCGTTCTCCAGGGTGGCCTTGGACAGAACGTTGCCAGACAGATGATGCTGGATGCAGGTCTGCCTGTAGAAGTTCCTTGCTTCACTATTAACAAGGTTTGCGGATCAGGTCTGAGAGCTGTTGAACTGGCAGCACAGATCATCAAGGCTGGAGACGCTGACATCATCGTAGCAGGTGGTGCAGAAAACATGTCCGCAACTGCATATGCAATGAAGGATGCAAGATGGGGCGCTAGAATGTTTGACGCTAAGATGACAGACATGATGGTAAACGATGGCCTTTGGGATGCATTCAATAACTACCACATGGGTGTTACAGCAGAAAACGTAGCTGAACAGTGGGGACTGACAAGAGAAGAACTGGATGAGTTCTCAGTAATCTCACAGAACAGAGCTGAAAAGGCTATCGACGCTGGCGTATTCAAGGATGAAATCGTTCCTGTAGAAATTCCTCAGAGAAAGGGTGATCCAATCATCTTCGATACAGATGAGCACTTAACAAGAGGATCCACAATGGAAAAGGTTGCTAAGCTTAAGCCTGCATTCAAGAAGGACGGCGGAATTGTAACAGCAGCTAACGCATCAGGAATCAATGACTCAGGTGCTGCAGTAGTAGTAATGAGCAAGGAAAAGGCTGATGAGCTGGGAATCAAGCCAATGGCTACAATCAAGTCATACGCTTCAGGCGGTGTAGATCCTTCAATCATGGGCGTAGGTCCTGTACCTGCTTCAAAGAAGGCCCTGGAAAAGGCTGGCCTGACAATCGAGGATATCGATCTGGTAGAAGCTAACGAAGCATTCGCAGCACAGTCACTGGCAGTTAGAAAGGATCTGGGACTTGATCCTGAAAAGACTAACGTAAACGGTGGCGCAATTGCTCTGGGACATCCAATTGGAGCATCCGGCTGCAGAATCCTGATCACTCTTCTGTACGAAATGCAGAGAAGAGACAGCAAGTATGGTCTTGCTACTCTGTGCATCGGCGGCGGAATGGGAACATCACTTATCGTAGAAAGATAGTCTGAAAAAACCGAAACCGGGAAGACCTCTTTAAGAGGTCTTCTTTTTTATGGTATAATGGCTGTACAATAGTCGGCTCCATGGGGGGCAAGGACAGAATTGTTTTCGGAAGAACATTCCAAGAGAGGTAAAGATGGCATATACAGATAACACATGTAAAGAATTTGTTCAGGCAGTTGCCACATCAGACCCAATCCCAGGGGGTGGCAGTGTAGCGGCACTGGTGGGTGCTCTGGGAGCATCTCTTTCCACAATGGTTGCATCACTGACACTGAACAGCAGGAAGTACATAGCCGTTGAAGCAGAAATGGAAAAGAACATTCAGGAAATACGCAAGATTCAGGAAGAGCTGGTAGGTCTGGTTCAGAAGGACATCGACAAATTTGAGCCTCTGGCCAGGCTTTATAAAATGAAATCCGATAATCCTGAAGAGAAGAAGAGAATTAGTGAGGCAAAACAGAAAGCACTTTATGAGGCCTGTATTGTTCCAATGGAGATAATAAAAAAATGCGGAAGAGCAATTGAACTGGCACAGGAATTTGCAGTTAAGGGAAACAAGGTGGTAATTGCCGATTCCGGTTCAAGCGCTGTTCTCTGCAAGGCTGCAATGCAGGCCGCAAGCTTTAACATCTACATCAACACAAATATGATGAAGGACAAGGAGCTGGCGCACAGAATCAATGGAGAAACAACCCAGAGAATCGTTTATTACGGAGCACTGGCAGACTCTGTATTCGGATATACAACGAATACGCTTATTAATACGGTTATAGAAACAGACAGCACAATATAGAAAAGGGCTTATCTTGATACACAGACAGGAGCGGTTTTGGCATCGGACGCATTCTTTCCCTTTGGTGACAGTATAGATAGAGCAGCAATGAGTGGCGTTTCTTATGTGGTTGAACCCGGAGGGTCGGTTCGTGATGAGGAAGTGATTCGGGCTGCCAACAGGCATAACATGGTTATGGTCTTTAACGGCGTGAGACTCTTTCATCACTAAAATGCTTTCGCTGATTAGTGATATATAGTAAAATACGCTTAGGAGATAATTGTGTGAGGAGGTATTTATCATGACAAAATTCAAAAACAAACTCCTGCTGGGAATAGTGGTGGTGCTGGCAATGGGTCTGTCGCTTTGCGCATGCGGAGGCGGTGGCGGCGATGCCGAAGAGCCATTAACTCTGGAGAAATACGCAGCAGAAAATGCAGACTTCCAGGATCAGCTGAACAGCTATTCAGAACAGGATGATTCAGTAGTTGTAACGGCAGAAGGAAACAACCTGGTATTTACTTATGACACTGCCAAGCTGGGAATATCAGAAGAAATGGCACAGAGCGATAGCATTAAAAACGCTCTGAACGAAGAACTGGACAAACAGAAAGATACATTCGTATCAACAGCTAACACCATCAAAAATACCACCGACGTTCCGGAAGTAAACGTAGTGGTTAAGTACATGTTTGGTGATCAGGAAATAGTAAGCCAGTCATTTGCGGCAGAATAAGATATAAAAAATCAAATTAACCTTAAAAGATGACAAAATACCT
>JAKSSH010000003.1 GCA_024403155.1 Clostridia bacterium
GCTGTCAGGAAGATCTTGTATTCGGCATCCTTCAGTACATTGGTGCCAATGTCACGACCATCCATGATCACGCTTTTTCTGGTTCCCATGCCACGCTGAATTTCAACCAGCTTTTCTCTGACCATAGGAAGGGCAGAGCAGGCTGATGCCAGCATGGACACTTCCGGAGTTCTGATTACATCATTTACAATTTCGCCGTCCAGAATAATGTCTCCAGCCACGAAGTCGATGTCTGTGGCATCAAGCATCTCTCGAAGGGCAGGGCCTTCCTCCATGGGAACACCCAGCTTGTTGATCTTGTAGCCCACAGCTCTGTACATGGCGCCAGTGTCAATATAGTCTATATTAAGCTTCTTCGCTACTGCCTTGGCAATGGTGCTTTTGCCGGCACCGCTGGGACCATCAATAGCGATTCTAAAAATATCTTTCATTGGTTTCTCCTAGGTTCAGAAAGATTCTGCTTTAAAAAGTTTCATCCTTCTTGGTTGTCAGCAGACGTTCAACTTCCTGTACGAATGTGTTAACATCAGTAAACTGTCTGTAAACTGAAGCAAATCTTACATAAGCCACTTCATCCAGATCCTTCAGACGTTCCATAACCAGCTCGCCGATGAAGTTGCTGTCTATTTCCTTTTCCATCATGTTATTGAGACCGCGTTCAATATCGTCTACGATCTTTTCCATGTCAGCGATGGAAACAGGGCGCTTCTCACATGCACGGATGATTCCGTTCAGGAGCTTGTTGCGATCGAAAGCCTGACGGCTGCCGTCTTTCTTGATTACCATGAGAATCATTTCTTCAACCTTCTCATATGTGGTGAATCTTCTGCCGCACTGTTCGCATTCACGTCTTCTTCTGATGGCTTTACCATCTTCGGTGTGTCTTGAGTCAATTACTTTACTGTCTTCGTTTTCACAATAAGGACATCTCATTGTTTTCCCTCCGGTTTCTGTGAAACCACAAGAGTTTCACACTACACACAATTGGTTTATCAATTGCCTAAATTGTACTACATATTGTGGGTTAGGGCAATCAATATAAGATTTTGTTTTGTTAAGGTAGGGATGCACAGCAAGCGCGCCGGGATTCTTTCAAATATCTAAGTTAATCAGACCCTCTCGGTCTGCTTTTGCACTTCAATCCGCCACTATAGACGAGGCAGAATGCGGGTTCGTATTATTGCATCTATTTCCGCCACATTAACCTGCGGACCATTGGAAAATGCATAGATCATATTGTCCCACTCAAAGATGCCGGCCTGCTCATATAAACGCCGCTTATTAAAGAACTGAGCAACATATTTCTGATTGTCCATCATTCCGCAATACTCCATATACAGTTCATCACCATCGGCCATTTCAAAAGAAAAATCAGGGGAGAGTCTGTTCCTTCCCACATGGATTATCTGGTCGTACCTAAAGGGAACCTCATACTTATAGAGCAACTCCGATATGACTAGTTCTCTATTTGAACGTACATGCAAGCCGCGACTTGTATATTGACTATACTCCCCGAAAGGATAGTCGTTCTTTTCATAGGGTTCTTCAGCCCAGGCCCTATGCCTCTCTAATCGGGATTTCAGGTCCTCGTCCGCTGTAGTGAACAGCATTTCATCTGGCCGAAAGAACAGTTCGCCGGGAAGCCGTTTGTAGGCTCTGGTCATGGAATTGATAATTGCCTGGGGACTTATGTCCCGATAATGGTCTATTGCATATTGAATGGCTTGAATATTAACATCAAGTTCCTTGATCGTCCGGCGGAGGAACTCCTTTCGGGCCAGCTGGTTTATGAGATCGGGGCGTTTATTGATGCCCAGGCGCCGCTTTTCATGGTTTACCCAAATGTGTTGCTTGCGCTTTCCATCGTCAATGTAACGCATGCCACCCTGGGGGAGCTTTTGCAGCTCGGTTGTGTACTTCTTTTGGCAATCAATAAAAAATGCCAACATTTCCTTTAGTTGATCCTTGTAATTCTCCATATTTAACCCCTTTTTTGACATAAAAACTCATAGTACTGAAAAGTGCCAACATAATGTGGTAAGGATGTTGGCATTTTAAAGATAAGATAAGAAATGTGTCACAAAACCCTGACAATTAACCCCATCGGCACAATAGTAATAGTGCAGATGTTGGTGTTTCTGAAAATATAAAATGATTTTACAACAAATACCAATATATGGCAATAAATAATTGACAATAATGGAATTAAATGCCAATATATTGGCAGAATAATGCAAAACCAGACTGAGAGGGATATAAATGTCTGATTAACTTAGACATTTGAAAGGAGACTAGAGACTATGAACATGAATGAAATGCCTTTCTGGGAGAAGCCCAGAGAGAAGATGATGAAGTATGGAGTGGACAGCCTGTCCACTGCAGAGGTGCTGGCTATTATACTCAGAACCGGCACCAGGGAAAAGTCGGCTGTTGAGCTGGCGCTGGAACTGCTGTCCATGAACAAGAGAGGACTGAGGCATCTGGTGGAATGCAGCCCGGAGGAACTCAGGAAGATAAATGGCCTTGGAGATGCCAAAATCTGCGAACTCATGGCAGCCATCGAGCTGGGCCGGCGAATGGCAGCACTGCCTGCACAGGAGAGGGCATCCATTAAATGCTCGGATGATATAGCAGATATGTTTATGGAACGGCTGAGGTACAAGAAGAAGGAGTATTTCAAGTGCCTGCTCATAAATGCCCGGGGAGAGATAATAGAGGAGAGCGATATTTCCATTGGAGATCTTACTTCCTCGGCCAGTCATCCCAGAGAGGTGTTCGCAAACGCCGTAAGGCGCAGTGCAGGATCAGTTGCTTTTGTGCATAATCATCCCAGCGGAAATCCGGAGCCGTCCTCTGCGGACATTGAACAGACAAAAAGACTGTGCGATGTGGGAAGGCTTCTGGGCATACCGGTAATCGACCACATTATTATCGGTGACGGCAGCTATGTAAGCATGAAGCATCTGGGGTATCTGGACTAAGGATTTCCTCTTGACTATATTCCGAAAATTTTGTTAAATATATGTTGGGATTATGCTTAGTTGAGAGGGAAAAACATGAGTGAAGTTGTACTGGTAGCCTCCGGAAAAGGCGGCACCGGCAAGACAATGTTTTCATCAAACATAGGAGCAACTCTGGCACAGGCAGGCTATAGAGTAATGATGCTTGACATGGATATGGGTCTGAGAAATCTAGACCTCTATTTAGGCATGGAAAACAGAGTTGTTTACAACATCATGGATGTGCTCTCCGGCATCTGCAGAATCAACAAGGCAACCATAAAGGTTGATGGATTTGAGACATTGTATTTCATGGCTGCAGCACCTAGAAAAGATGATCGTGACATTACGCCGCTTCACATGAAGGTGCTTTGCGACAAGCTGAAGGATGTTTTTGATTTCATAATCATCGACTGTCCGGCAGGTATAGGAGACATGCTGGATGTATCCATTCCGTGCGCCGACAGAGCGGTAATTATAACTGAGCCGGAAAGTGCAGCAATCAGAGACGCTGATGTCACAGAACGCTACATAATGGACGGCGGCGTACGTAATACATGCGTGGTTGTAAACAGACTGAATGCAGAACTGATGCAGCAGGGATTCCTGCCTAGCATTTCTTCAATCGCAGAAACCTACGAAGGAAACATTGTCGGCATAATCCAGGAAGATGACAATATCAGAATATCTACTAACAAGGGTATTCCAATCGTAATGAAGAAAGGCACATACATTGAGAAGAACATGAAAGATATCGTAAGAAGAATCTTCAGATAAGGCCCGCAAAACCAGACTGAAAGCGGACAATATGAGAAAAAGACCCTGCCAGAGCGAGCAGGGTTTTGTAATTTTTTGTCAATTTATGCATTGACGGAATATCAATTGCATACTATAATATCTACGTATGCTTTTAACTTTTAGACTACTTTTTAGTTGAACATAGAGACCCATATTTAGGGGTCAACTGAAATTTGAAAACAAAATATTGAGTAAGGAGGAATGATACTTAATGGCGAATATCATTATACCTGTAGTAGTTGGCCTGGCAGCCCTGGTAATAGGCCTGCTGGTTGGATATATATTACGTAAATCCATAGGCGAAAAGACTATCGGCAACGCAGAAACAAAGGCCAAGAACATGATTCTTGACGCAGAAAAGAATGCTGAAAACATCAGAAAAGAAGTTGTCCTGGAAGCAAAGGAAGAAGCTCAGAGACAGCGTAACGAGGCAGAAAAGGAAATTAGGGAAAGAAGAAATGAGATTTCAAAGGCTGAAAGAAGACTGAACCAGAAAGAGGATTCAATCGACCGCAAGCTTGAAAACATAGAGAAAAAAGAAGAAAGCATAACAAATAAGGAAAAGAAAATAGACGCAAGACTTTCCGAGCAGGACAGAGTTCTGCACCAGCAGCTTGAAGAACTGGAGAAAATCTCCGGATATACTGTTGAGCAGGCTAGAGAGATTATCCTGAAGAAGGTTGAACAGGAAGCAAGAAGTGAAGCTGCTGTTCTCTACAAGGAAATCGAAAGCAAGGCGAAAGACGAAGCTGACAAGAAGGCTAAGGAAATCATTACCGGAGCCATTCAGAGATGTGCAGCTGATCACGTGGCAGAATCTACTGTATCAGTAGTTCCGCTTCCAAATGACGAAATGAAGGGCCGTATCATCGGCCGTGAAGGTAGAAATATCAGAGCAATTGAAAACGCAACAGGAATCGATCTTATCATTGACGATACTCCTGAAGCAGTTATCCTTTCAGGATTTGATCCTGTAAGAAGAGAAATTGCAAGACTTGCTCTTGAGAAGCTGATCGTTGACGGAAGAATTCATCCGGCCAGAATCGAAGAAATGGTTGAGAAATCCGAAAGAGAAGTCAACGCTATCATCAAGGAAGCGGGCGAACAGGCAACATTTGATGTTGGCATTCACAACCTTCACCCTGAACTTGTTAAACTTCTGGGAAGACTTAAATACAGGACTTCGTACGGACAGAATGTTCTTAAGCATTCAGTTGAAGTTGCTCACCTGGCTGGACTCATGGCAGGAGAACTGGGACTGGACGTTACTCTGGCTAAGAGAGCAGGTCTGCTTCACGACATAGGCAAGGCTCTTGACCACGAGAGAGAAGGTACTCATGTAGACATCGGCATGGAAGTACTGAAGAAATACAAGGAGCATGATGCTGTAATAAACGGCATGGCAGCTCACCATGGAGACTACGAACCGAAGTCAATCGAAGCAGTTCTCATCGCTGCGGCTGACGCCCTGTCAGCAGCAAGACCTGGTGCCCGTCGCGAGACATTAGAGTCCTACATCAAGCGTCTGCAGAAGCTTGAAGAAATCGCAAACACTACAAAGGGCGTTGAAAATTCATATGCTATTCAGGCAGGTCGTGAAATCAGAATCATTGCCAAGCCTGATGAAGTGGGTGATGATGCAATCGCTCTGCTGGCAAGAGATATTTCAAAGAAGATTGAATCGGAACTTGAATATCCGGGTCAGATTAAGGTTAATGTAGTACGTGAAACACGTGCAATCGATTACGCGAAATAAGTTCTTAAAGGGGCAGCGGCAAGTTGCCCCTTTGCGATTTTTCAGATGATTTATTTAGACAACAGTGCAACAACTAAACAATACGACGAAGTAACAGAAGCAATGCTTCAGTACATGAAGCAGGATTTCGGTAATCCGTCTGCTCTCTATCAGCTGGGAGTTGATGCTGAGAAGGCTGTAAGAAATGCCAGAGCCAAGGTTCTGGATGCAGCTTTCGGAGGCAGGACCAGTGACTGGGATGTGGTGTTTACATCCGGCGGTACAGAGGCTGACAACATGGCAATCTTCAGCGCCGCCAGGGCAATGAAGCGTGCCGGAAACAGAATCGTTACCACCAAGGTAGAACATCCGGCAGTTCTTGAATGCTGCAGGCGTCTGGAAGAAGAGGGCTTCGAGGTTATCCGTGCAGGTGTTGATGCAAAATGCAGACTGAACATGGATGAACTTGAAAATGCCATTAACGAAAACACCATTCTTGTAACCATGATGCATGTTAACAACGAGATCGGAACTGTGATGCCGGTGGATTCCGTTAAGGAGATTATGAAGAAAAAGAAGGCTCCTGGACTGTTCCACTGTGATGCAGTTCAGAGCTTTGGCAAGATGCAGCTTCCTAAGGGCGCGGACCTTATCTCTGTCAGCGGACACAAGATTCACGGACCGAAGGGCTCCGGTGCACTGCTGATTCGCAAAGGCAAGACTGCTGCAGGCACAAACATAAACCTGCCTGCCTTCATCCTTGGCGGCGGCCAGGAATCCGGCAGAAGATCAGGTACAGAAAACGTGCCTGCGATTATCGGACTTGGAACTGCTGCTGAAATGGCCGGCGCCGGCATGGCTGGAAGCGATGGCAAATATACGGACATAGGCGAACTTGGCCAGATGAGAGAAAAACTTAAGACAGGACTTGAAGCAAACATAGAAGACATAATAATAAATACACCTATGGGGGAGAGCTGTCCTACAGTGCTCAGCGTAAGCTTCATGGGATGCCGGGGCGAGGTGCTTTTGCATACTCTGGAGCAGAACGAGATATACGTATCTACAGGCTCTGCATGCTCATCAAACAAGAAGGGGCAGTCACATGTGCTTGAGGCCATGGGTCTGAAGTCAAAACAGATTGAGGGAACTCTCAGATTCAGTCTGGGTCGTTTCAATACTGAAGATGAAATAGATATATGCATTGAAAAGGTTACGGCTGCAGTTAAGCGTTTCCGCAAGCTGGGAACTTTCAGATAAGGATAGACAGGGAAAAGCAATGACCGAAGAAATCAGAGAAGAAAATATTAATAACGAAGAATTCATTTTCATCGTACGCTGCGGCGAGGTAGCTCTTAAGGGGATGAACAAGCCGTATTTCGAACGTATGCTGCTTGACAGAATCAAGAAGCTTCTGAAGAAATTTGACGGTGTCAGAGCTTACAGACACGAAGGCCTTATTTACGTAAGAGCTGAGAAGTCACCTGAAGGAATGACATTGGACAAGGCTGAACAGCTTGCAAGAAAGCAGGCAATACTGAAGGAAATCGGAAAGGTTTTCGGAGTGGCATCAATCAGTCCTGCAATGGAATGTGCCAGCACAATGGAAGACATAGGGCGCACAGCAGTGGCTTATATGATGGAGGCCATTGAGGAACGGGGCGTGAAGACCTTCAAGGTTGAGGCTAAGCGTGCGGATAAAAACTTCCCGGTTAAGTCGCCAGACATCGGTCGTCAGATCGGAGCTGCAGTACTGAAGGGCTGCAAGGTTCTGAAGGTGGACGTGCACAAGCCTGACGTGAAACTTTTCGTTGACGTGAGACACGATAAATCCTATGTGTACCAGGACAAGATTCCGGGTTTCGGGGGACTTCCTCTTGGCACAAACGGCAAGGGAATGAGCCTTCTTTCCGGAGGAATAGATTCACCTGTTTCAACCTGGATGATGGCTAAGCGTGGAATGATGATTGAAGCGGTTCACTTCCATTCCTTCCCGTACACAAGCCAGAGAGCACAGGAAAAAGTTGAGCAGCTGGCATCACTGGTTGCAACATACTGCGGACGTTTCAGAATGCATGTAATCAACCTGCTTCCTATCCAGGAACAGATTGTGCAGAACTGTCCGGAAGAGGAAACCACAATTCTTGTAAGGCGATTTATGATGCGTATTGCAGAAGAACTTGCCAAGGCAAACGGCTGCAATATGCTAATCACAGGAGAAAACCTCGGTCAGGTTGCCAGCCAGACAGCTGAAGCTCTGGTGGTAACAGATGCCAGCGTAAGCCTGCCTGTAATGAGACCACTCATCGGCATGGACAAGACTGACATAATGGACCTGGCTCAGGAAATTGGAACATACGAGAAGTCAATCGAGCCTTATGAAGACTGCTGTACCGTATTTCTGCCTAAGCATCCGGCAACAAAACCTAAGCTTGACAGAATACTTCACTCGGAGTCAAAGCTTGACTGCGAGGGACTGATAAAAGCGGCAATAGAATCAGAAGAAATCGTAGAGATAAGGCCCGCATAAGAAACGCGAACGCGCATAAAGGAGAAATTATGGGAAAGAAAATAATGCTGGGCAATGAAGCATTCGCCCGTGGCGCCTGGGAAGCAGGTGTAAGGGTTGTAAGTTCATACCCGGGAACACCAAGTACAGAAGTAACAGAAACTCTCGCCAAGTGCGGAGATGAAATACACGTTGAATGGTCACCGAACGAGAAGGTTGGCGTTGAGGTTGCTTTCGGAGCATGCCTTGGAGGCGCCAGAGCTCTCAGCACCATGAAACACGTGGGACTTAACGTGGCTGCAGACCCGTTCTACACAGCCGCATACAACGGAGTAAACGGAGGACTGGTTCTGCTGGTTGCAGATGACAACGGATGTCACTCCAGCCAGAACGAGCAGGACTCAAGATTCCACGGAAGGGCTGCAGGTGTTCCTGTTCTGGAACCGTCGGATCCTCAGGAATGCAAGGATTTCATGATTGCAGCGTACGATCTTTCAGAGAAATATGACACAGTGATTCTCATGAGATCAAGCACAAGAATCTCTCACTCCAGAGGTATCGTTGAAGAGGGCGAAAGAGTGGAAAAGGAAGTTATTCCTTACGAGAAAAATTTCCGGAAATACGTTTCAATGCCGGCAATGGCAAGACGTCTTCACATCGAACAGGAGAAAAGACTCAATCAGATTGCAGCAGATGCAAAAGCAATCCAGGCTGGCGGACAGCCAATCAACAGAGTTGAGTTTAAGGATAAAAAAATCGGTATCGTAACAAGCGGTATCTGTTATCAGTATGTAAAGGAAGCGCTGCCTGAAGCAAGCGTTTTCAAGATGGGAATCACAAACCCGATGCCACTTGCAGACATTGCTGCTTTTGCATCTGAAGTTGAGAAGCTGTATGTAATTGAAGAAGGTCTTCCTTTCTTCGAAGAACAGATTCGTGCTGCAGGAATCGCTGTTCACGGCGGCAAGGACATGTTCACAATTCAGGGCGAATACAGCGCCAATATGATCAGGGAAGCATTCGGAGTGGATGCACCGAAGACTGCACTGGAATCTGCGGATGAGATTCCAGATGCTCCGGGAAGACCTCCGCTTCTTTGTGCAGGATGCCCTCACAAGGGACTGTTCTACGTTCTGAGCAAACTGAAGACGACAGTTATGGGAGATATCGGCTGCTATACACTGGCTGCACTGGCACCAGCAAATGCCATAGATACCTGCCTCTGTATGGGCGGATCCATCGGCATGGAACACGGCTTCGAGAAGGCTATAGGAAACAGCAAGAACCTGGTTGCGGTTCTGGGAGATTCCACATTCCTGCACTCTGGAATGACAGGACTTCTGAACATGGTATATAACGAAGCTACCGGTACGGTTATTATTCTGGATAACAGAATCACTGGAATGACCGGACATCAGGAAAATCCGGGCTCAGGAAAGAATGCCAAGGGCGAGATGGCACCGGCTGTGAACTTCGAGGAACTGGTAAAGGCTCTGGGCGTGAAAAACGTAACTGTAGTTGATCCGTTCGAGGTAAAGAAGCTTGAGGAGATTATCAGGACTGAAACCGAAAGAGATGAGCTCAGCGTAATCATCACAAGAAGACCGTGCATCATGACAATTAAGACGGATGATCCTCCGAACGTAATCACTGACAAGTGCAGGAACTGCCGTCAGTGCATGAAGGTTGGATGTCCTGCAATCGAAATGAAGGACGGTAAGCCGTTCATAGTAAATACAAGCTGTGTAGGCTGTGGCCTTTGCACACGTGTATGCCCGTTCGATGCAATTGAAGCAGTAAAGGAGGGCAGATAAATGAAAAAGAATATTCTGATAGTAGGAGTAGGCGGACAGGGAACGCTGCTGGCAAGTGTACTGCTTGGAAACCTGGCTCTGGAAAAGGGATACGATGTTAAGCTCTCTGAGGTTCACGGAATGAGCCAGAGAGGCGGGGACGTAGTAACTCACGTTAAAATTGACGACGAAAAAGTTGCATCTCCACTTATCGAAAAGGGAGAGGCAGATATCATAATCGCATTCGAAAAACTGGAAGCCTACAGATGGCTGCCGTACCTTGCTGAGGGCGGAGTAATGTATGTAAACGAACAGCAGATCATGCCTATGCCTGTAACTTTAGGTCAGGTTGAGTATCCTGAAGCTGCAGAGGAGATTATCGCAAAGACGGCGGGCAAGCTGGTGGAATTCGATGCTCTGAAGGTTGCTGAAGAGGCGGGTTCAAGCAAGGCTGTAAATGTGGTTCTTCTGGGAGCCGCATCAGCTGATCTGCCATTCAGTGATGAAGAATGGATGAGGGTAATCGAAGCTCACGTTAAGCCGAAGTTTGTAGAACTGAACAAATTAGCTTTTGCAAAGGGAAAAGAGGCATAAAAAGATGGGGGCAAAGGGAAAAAAGAAAAAACTGGGACTTGGAAGCTGGATTATACTGGTTATCTGTGCAATGGTGTTCTGTGGAAGTGCAGGTTATCTGGGACTTTATGCTAAGGACAAGCTGGATTCAGAAAAGGAATTCAACGAGCTGGGCGATATGCGGGCAGCAGGACTTGAAAATCTGTACGCAGAGAACAATGATTTCGTAGGTTGGATTGAAGTGGATGGAACCAGAATCAATTATCCTGTAATGCAGACCCCGGATAATCCGGAATTTTATCTTCACAGGGATTTCCACAAGCAGGATTCTGTATCCGGAACACCTTTTGCTGACGCAACCAGCATACTTACAGGAAAGTACAAAACCTGGAACTGGGTTATTTATGGTCACAATATGAAATTCGGTACCATGTTCCATGATCTGGAAAAGTTTGGCGATAAGGAGTTCTGGAAGGAGCACGGTACATTCACATTTGACACATATAATCCTGAAGATGGAGTACAGATGGGAGATTACGAAATCGTAACGGTAGCCCGTTCAAGAATCAAAGAGGCTGGTTCCACGGAATTCAAATATTGTCAGTATGCGTGCTATAACGACGAGGAAACCTTCAATGAATTTGTTGAAGGAATAAAGCGTGAGGCGCTGTATGATACAGGTATTACTCCTGAGTACGGCGATCAGCTAGTGACTCTTACAACCTGCGCATACCATACAAATGAAGGTCGATTCTATATCGTTGGCCGGAAGGTGAATTGATATCAAAAGGCACTCGTTAACGAGTGCCTTTTTTGTGTAATTGTTTATTTCATTACCGCTCCGCGAGCTGCGGAATCTACATATCGCGCATATCTTACCAGCCATCCCCCGGTAACTGTAGGAGCTGGAGCAACATATTCTGCTCTTCTGGCTTCAAATTCCTCATCAGACACCTGTGCGTTTATTGAAGCAGCAGGTATATTGATATCAATTATGTCACCTTCCTTAAGAAGACCGATGTTGCCACCCATTGCAGCTTCAGGACATATATGTCCGATTGAAGCACCCCGGGAAGCGCCGCTGAAACGTCCGTCAGTAATAAGTGCTACTGTCTTATCCAGTTTCATGCCTGCCAGGGCGCTGGTAGGATTCAGCATTTCTCTCATTCCCGGACCTCCTCTAGGGCCTTCGTAACGGATAACTACAACATCACCGTCCTTGATCTGTCCGTCATATATTGCAGCGATTGCCTCGTCTTCACTGTCAAAAACTCTGGCTGGTCCTGAATGCTTCAGCATTGAAGGATCTACAGCGCTTCTTTTAACAACGCAGCCGTCCTGAGCGATATTGCCCCACATGATGGCAATGCCTCCTGTTTCGCTGTATGGGTTGCTTACAGGACGGATACATTTCTCATCTTTTATATATGCTCCCCGGATATTCTCTGCAACAGTTTTTCCTGTTGCTGTAATGAGGGAGGTATCAATTACCCCGATTTTGTCCAGCTCGTGAAGAACGGCTGGAAGTCCACCTGCGTTATTCAGATCGTGCATATGTGTGCCTCCGGCAGGCGCCAGATGACACAGATTAGGAACCTTGCCGCTGTATTCGTTGAACAGCTTCAGGTCAAAGTCCACACCGGCCTCATTGGCTATTGCCAGTAGATGCAGAACTGTATTGCTTGAACAGCCCAGAGCCATGTCGCAGGCAAGAGCGTTTCTCAGTGATTTCTCATTTATGATGTCTCTGGCTTTAATATCCTTTTCCACCAGATTCATTATGGCCATTCCTGCATGTTTTGCCAGAAGCATTCTGCCTGAATGAACAGCGGGAATTGTGCCGTTTCCAGGAAGGGCAATGCCTACGGCCTCAGCCAGACAGTTGATACTGTTTGCTGTGTACATGCCTGAGCATGAACCGCATCCGGGACAAACGTTTTCTTCATATTCCTGAAGTCCTGCATCATCAATGATACCGGCTTTGTATGCACCAACTGCTTCAAACATCTTGGAGAGGGAGGTCTCTTCGCCTCTTACAAGTCCTGACATCATAGGACCCCCTGAACATACTACAGCAGGGATATTCATTCTGCAGGCTGCCATAATCATTCCCGGTACGATTTTATCGCAGTTTGGAATCAGAACCAGTCCATCAAATCCGTGGGCTATAGTCATGGTCTCAACGCTGTCAGCGATAAGTTCTCTGCTGGCCAGAGAGTATTTCATTCCTATATGTCCCATGGCGATACCGTCACATACGCCTATAGCAGGGACTTCTATTGGCGTTCCGCCGGCCATTCTGACCCCGGCCTTAACCGCTTCAGCAACCTTGTCCAGGTGAATATGTCCCGGGACAATTTCGCTTTTAGCGGATACTACACCGATCAGTGGACGTTCCAGTTCCTCCTTAGTGTATCCCATAGCGTAGAAGAGGCTTCTGTTGGGAGCTCTTTCTGCACCCTTTTTAACATTATCACTTCTCATTTTAATACTCCTATTTCTGCAGCCAGCTCATCATCTTTCTCAGTTCAGCTCCCACCTTGCAGAGAGGGTGTGAAGCTTCTTTTCTGCGTGTTGCCAGGAATCTTGCCTTGCCGCCGGCATTGAATTCCTGAATGAATTCCGATGCAAAAGTGCCGTCCTGGATTTCTTCCAGAACCTTTTTCATTTCTTTGCGTGTATCTTCTGTGATTATGCGCTTACCGCTTCTGTAATCACCATATTCTGCAGTATTGGAAACTGAATATCTCATTTTATCAAATCCGCCTTCATTGATCAGGTCAACAATAAGCTTCATTTCGTGGATACATTCAAAGTATGCCATTTCGGGAGCATATCCCGCTTCAACCAGTGTATCAAATCCGGCCTTCATCAGTTCAGTAACGCCGCCGCAGAGAACAGCCTGTTCTCCGAAGAGATCAGTTTCGGTTTCCTCTGCAAATGTGGTTTCAAGTATGCCTGCGCGACCTGCGCCGATTCCTGAAGCGTATGCCAGGGCATATTCTTTAGCCTTGCCCGAAGCATCCTGATATATAGCAATAAGGGAAGGAACACCTTTGCCTTCGACATACTGACTTCTTACAGTGTGTCCGGGTCCCTTAGGGGCAATCATGATAACATCCAGGAAGTCGGCAGGAACTATCTGGTTGAAGTGAATGTTAAATCCATGTGCAAAGGCAAGGACATTGCCTTTTTCCATATACGGAGCAACCTGTTCGTTATATACCTTTGCGGCCAGTTCGTCAGGAACCAGCATCATTACGATATCTCCTGCCTTTGCAGCTTCTTCAATTCCCATTACCTTTAGACCGGCATTTTCTGCCTTTGCGGTATGAGTGCTGCCTGGTCTCAGGCCTGCAACAACATTAATGCCGCTTTCGTTCAGGTTCATGGCGTGAGCATGACCCTGGGAACCGAAGCCGATTATTGCAACGGTTTTGCCATCCAGTACGCTCATGTTACAATCCTGATCATAGTATTTTTTTATCATTTGAGTTCTCCTTTCATTCTGTGGCGCTGTCTGAAATTCCTGCATCGCCTCTGTTAATTCCTGTTACGCCTGTACGACATACATCAATCAGTTCGTATGAACTCATCATGTTCATAAATCCATCAATTTTTTCGGAACTTCCTGTCAGTTCAACGATAAGACTCTTTTTTGACAGATCTACGATCTTGCCTCTGAAGATCCCTACAATTTCATTGATTTCCGAACGTTCTTTTTTTGTTGCTTTGATCTTAAGCAAAAGCAGCTCTCTGTAAATACTCTTCTTATCCATAATATCTATGGTCTTTACGAATTCCTGTTTAGCCGTCTGGGTAAGAATCTGATTGAATTTCCTGTCGTCTCCTGTTGTTGCGATCGTAATTCGCGTCAGCTTAGGATCATTGGTAGGGGAGGCGGTAAAAGAGTCAATGTTGAATCCGCGCCTTCCGAACAGATTTCCCAGTCTGGCTGTAACACCGGGTTCGTTTACTACCAGGATACTCAGGATTTCACTTCTTTCTGTTTTATCCATATTTGCCTCCTTATCCTATTATCATATCTTCGATGGTTCCGCCGCCCGGAATCATCGGATAAACGTTTTCGTTTTTTGCTATTGCACATTCGATCCATACAGGACCTGTCTGTTTCAGAGCTTCCTTAAATACTGCCTCAAACTCCTCAGGGGTTTTAGCGGAATATCCCTTGGCTCCGAATCCCTCTGCAACCTTCACAAAGTCTGTCTTTCTTTGAGGATCTGTTGATGAATATCTGTTGCCGTAGAAGATTCCCTGCCATTGATATACCATTCCCAGAACCTGGTTATTAAACAGAACTGTTATAATCGGAAGATTTTCGCTTACTGCGGTGCAGGCCTCATTCATATTCATATGGAAAGATCCATCGCCGGTGATATGAATAACTCTGCAGTCAGGTTTTGCAATCTGTGCACCTATGGCTGCGCCGTATCCATAGCCCATGGTTCCAAGACCGCCACTTGTAATAAACTGCTTGGTGTTCCTGTGCTTAAGGTACTGTGCAGACCACATCTGGTGCTGACCCACATCGGTAACATATACGGTCTCTTTATCTGTCAAATCACATATGGTACTTAAAATTTCACTTGGGTGAAGTGCTGCTTCATCACTTTTCACATCACCGTTCATCTTTTTCCAGCCTGTAGCCAGGTCAAGCCATTCCGGACGCTTTGTTTCCTTTATAAGAGGAATTAGCTTCGTGAGAAAATCCTTTACATCAGCCTGAATCCCCAGGTCTACAATAACGTTCTTGTTTATTTCGCTGGCATCTATATCAACCTGTACCTTCAGAGCGCGCTTGCCGAATTTGTCCGGGTTGAGAGCCACTCTGTCGCTGAATCTTGTGCCTAGTGCCAGAATCAGATCTGCTCTGTCAAAGGCTCTGTTTGCAGCAATACTTCCGTGCATACCTGCCATGCCCAGATTCTTCGGGTTGTCATACCCGATCACTCCTGCGCTCATGAGAGTATGTGCTGCAGGAATATCTGCAGTTTCCATCAGCTTAAGAAGTTCCTCGCCAGCTTCACAGGCTGCAACACCGCCACCGCAGTAGATCACAGGCTTGCTGGCCCTGTTTATCATTGAAGCCACCTGACGAAGCTGATCTTCGCTGAATTCAGGGAGGGGATTAAGTGGCATTGGTTTTCTGGGTTTGTAATTTGTTTCTGCTACTGTAACATCCTTTGTGATATCCACAAGCACCGGACCTTTTCGCCCGCTGTTGGCGATTCTGAAGGCGTTGAACAGGGCGTCTTCCAGGTCCTCAATCCTGTTAATAAAGTATGTGTGCTTGGCTACAGGAATTACAATGCTGGAAATACTGACTTCCTGAAATGCATCCTTACCAATCATACTGTCGGGAACATTAGCTGTAATTGCAACCAGGGGAATGCTGTCCATAAAGGCTGTTGCAATTCCGGTCACAAGATTTGTTGCTCCCGGGCCGCTTGTTGCGAAACATACTCCTGTTTTTCCTGTTGCTCTGGCATATCCGTCAGCTGCATGGGATGCTCCCTGTTCGTGTGCTGTCATTACTGATCTGATTTTACCTCTGTATTCATAGAGAGCATCGTACAGATTCAGTGCAGTGCCGCCAGGGTAACCGAATACGGTGTCAATTCCATGCTGCAGCAGAACTTCCATTACCAGCTGAGAACCGTTTAATCTCATATCTGTAGTCCTTTCTTAATAGTTTTTGCCATTTTATCTGAGTTTATATCAATCAGCTAAATCTGACAAAATAATTATAATGTAAAAAAAGAGCAAATTCAAGTAAATTGGTGATAATTACACAAAAAAATAAAATAAGTATTGTTTTATATACACAAAAATGCTAAAATAATTTCGAAATGAAAAATGTATTGACAAAGGTTAATGCAGTAGTGTACATTAATGCAGTAAATTAATAAATCGCAATGCTGTGAACGGAATAAGTTCGAAACGATACATTTACAGAGAGCAGCCGGGTGGTGTGAGGCTGCATGTGATTTTCGAATGTCTCACCCGGGAGCGTTGAACTTATGAGTGGATGTGTAGTCCCGCAAAGGGCGGCGAGAGTCGAAACGCACATCAAGTAAGAGTGGTACCGCGCAGGCAAAGCCTTCGTCTCTTAGTAGATGAAGGCTTTTTTTATTCAAAAATGCCTGCAGGTACAGAAAGAGGAGCAATATGACAGAAAAAAGATTTGTAACAATGGACGGTAATGAAGCGGCGGCTTATATGGCCTATCCCTTTACGGAAGTAGCGGCGATTTATCCGATTACTCCATCATCGCCAATGGCTACACTGACCGACAAGTGGTCAGCTCAAGGTAGACTGAATATGTTCGGACAGACGGTTACTCTGACAGAAATGCAGTCAGAGGCCGGGGCAATCGGAGCCGTGCATGGTTCTATTCAGACCGGAGCTCTGTCCACAAGCTATACTTCCTCGCAGGGACTTATGCTGATGATTCCTGTTCTTTACAGAATAGCAGGGGAAAGGCAGCCGGCGGTACTGCATGTTGCAGCCAGAACGGTAGGAACTCATGCCATGAGTATTTTTGGAGATCATTCTGATGTAATGGCCTGCAGAGAAACCGGATGGGCTCAGTATTGTACAGGAAGTGTACAGGAGGTTGCAGATCTGGCTGCGGTTGCACATCTGGCAGCTATGGAAACAAATATTCCGTTTATGCACTTCTTTGACGGATTCAGAACATCTCATGAAATAAACAAGATTGAACTGCCCGATGAGCAGGCTGTAATAGATATGATGGATATGGATGCGGTTAAGGCTCACAAGGACAGAGCGCTGAACCCGGAACATCCTACACTTAGAAATACGGTTCAGAACCCTGATATTTACTTCCAGGTTCGAGAGGCAAATAACAAGGATTATGATGATCTTCCGGAGATTGTTGAGAAGCACTTCCACAAGATTAGTGAACTAACAGGAAGACAGTATGAACTTTTCAATTATTATGGAGATCCTGAAGCTACGGATGTAATAGTGGCTATGGGTTCGGTAACAGGAACTGTTCAGCAGACAGTGGATGTGCTGAGAAAGCAGGGCCGGAAAGTAGGTTTCGTACAGGTTCACCTCTACAGACCATTCAGTGCAAAGCATCTCTTCCAGGCTCTGCCTGAAACAACAGAAAGGATAGCAGTGCTGGACAGATGCAAAAATATGGGTTCACTTGGAGAACCGCTCTATGAAGACGTATGCACATCAGTACTTACTGAGGGCAGGGATATAAAGGTTATCGGCGGCAGATACGGACTTTCATCTAAGGATACATACCCGGCACAGATTGCTGCAGTGTATGACAACATGATTGCAGAGGAACCGATAGAAGGATTTACAATTGGTATTGTGGATGATGTGACATTCAAATCACTTCCGGAAAAGCCTTTCGAGCTGCTCCCAAATGATGTTGTAAGCTGCAAGTTCTGGGGTCTTGGCGGAGATGGAACCGTAGGCGCCAACAAGAGCACTGTGGACATTATCAACAGCACAACAGACAATTACGGACAGGCATACTTTGAATATGATGCCAAGAAGTCACTGGGAACAACCAAATCCCATTTGCGTTTTTCAAGCAAGCCTATAAGAAGTTCGTATTATGTCACGGAGGCTGATTTTGCAGCGTGTCACAACCACCACTTCATAAATAACTACAACATTGTAGAAGAAATAAAGCCGGGGGGAGCGCTGCTTTTGGACTGTCCATGGACAGAGGAACAGCTTGACAGCGAACTTTCGCCTAGGGTAAAGAGACTGCTGGCTCAGAAGAACATTGATTTCTATATCATTGATGCAACTAAGATTGCAGGAGAAATAGGACTTGGTAATCACAAGAATTCAATTCTTCAGGCTGCATTCTTTACAATCAGAGAAGTAATTCCAAAGGCTCAGGCAATTACGGAAATGGAAAATGCCGTAAGGAACAAATACAGAACCAAGGGCAATGCGGTTGTAAAGATGAACATACGCGGCATTGAGGCTGGTGTTGAAGGCTTCAGAAAGGTGAATGTTCCTGCCGAATGGGCAGATTGTCAGGACGAGCCGGCTGCTAAGGATGATAAAATACCATGGGTTATCGAGAATTTCGTAACCCCTATAAACAATCAGGTAGGCGATAAGCTTCCTGTAAGTGTTGTGGAAAGATATAAGGACGGACACATTGAAATGGGTCTTACTGCTTACGAAAAGCGCGGCCTGGCAGTGTTCAATCCTGAATGGGATCCTGACAAGTGTAACCAGTGTAACAGATGTGCATTTGTATGTCCTCATGCGGCAATAAGACCGTTTATTCTGAACGAAATCGAGAAGGAAAATGCTCCGGAAGGATTCCAGACAGCACCTATAAGAAGTTATAAACCGAAATACGGCGAAAAGCTCCACTATACATTGCAGATTTCAACCTATGATTGTACAGGCTGTGGAGCATGCGTTCCGATGTGTCCTGCCAAGGAGCCGGCAATCAAAATGGTTCCGTCAGAGCCGAAGCCGCAGGATAAGGTTAACTGGAATTATGCACTTAATCTTTCGGGAAAGGGAGATATATTCCCTCCGTTCTCAATCAGAGGAAGTCAGTTCAGACAGCCGCTGGTGGAATTTTCGGCAGCATGTGCCGGATGTGGAGAAACCCCGTACGCCAAGCTTCTGACACAGCTTTTCGGAGACAGAATCTACTGGGCAAACGGAACTGGCTGTTCACAGGCGTGGGGTTCAGGCGAACCCGGAATTCCATACTGCCTTAACAAGAGGGGACATGGGGTTGCCTGGACAAACTCACTGTTTGAAAATAACGCAGAACTTGCTCTTGGTATGTATCTGTCAGTTAAACAGCAAAGAGAAAGACAGAGAGATCTGGTTCTTAAATATATCGAAATTGCAGGAAGTAATTCGGCGGCAATTGAATGGATGGATACATATGATGATCTGGCGAAAAACAGAGATGCAACAGATCTGCTGGTAGCAGAAATGGAAGAGGTTGTTGCAGGTGATGTTAAGGAAGAAACTGCTATGGGCCAGAAATTCGTGAAGCTTACGGAAGAGATTCTTCAGAGAAAGGACATGCTGGCAAAGAAGAGCTTCTGGATGTACGGCGGAGACGGCTGGGCATATGATATAGGATTTGGCGGTCTGGATCATGTTATCGCAACGGGCGAAGATATCAATGTGTTTATTATAGACAATGAAGTGTATTCCAATACAGGCGGACAGTCTTCAAAGGCAACGCCTCTGGGAGCAGTAGCAGAATTTCAGGCTTCCGGAAAGAAGAGCAGGAAGAAGGATATAGGACAGATTCTTAAGACCTACGGCAATGTTTACGTAGCATCAGTATCCATGGGATATGATTTCAACCAGCTGCTCAAGGCCATCAAGGAAGCTGAAGCTCATAAGGGACCGTCTGTAATCGTAGCGTATACACCATGTACTGTTCATGGAATCAAGAAGGGTATGCATACAGCACAGGAAGAGATGAAACGCGCTGTAGAATCGGGATACTGGCCACTTTACAGATATAATCCTGATATTGAAGAGGGACCTAAGATGTGCGTGGACTGCAAGGAACCGTGTCTGGATTACGAAGACTTCCTGTGTGGAGAAAACAGATATGCCGCACTTAAGATTACATTCCCGGATAATGCAGAGAAACTGTTTAAGGAAGCGGCTGAAGACGCAAAGGAAAGATATAGAAGATTTAAGAAACAGGAAGAAGAATAAAAAAGCAGAGAGGAGATACTAAAATGAATTATAATTTTCCGGTAACAAGAACAACAAATCCTAAGCAGAAGCCGGATCCGGACAAGCTGCCTTTCGGAAGATATTATACTGACCATATGTTTATAATGGAATATGAGGAGGGCAAAGGCTGGTATGATGGCAGAATCGTACCTTATGCACCGCTGGAACTGGATCCTGCAGCTATGGTATTTCACTATGGCATTGAAATGTTCGAAGGACTTAAGGCGTATACCAATGTTAATACAGGTGCAGTTCAGCTGTTCAGACCTGATATGAACGCCAAGAGAACCAATAGAACCAATGACAGGCTCTGCATTCCTCAGATTGATGAAGAACTGTATGTTGCGGCAGTGAAAGCAATTGTAGATGTTGATGCTGACTGGATTCCGCAGGCAAAGGATACATCGCTGTATATCCGGCCATTTATAATTGCAACCGAACCTTATCTGGGAATTCATCCGTCAGTGACGTATAAGTTTATAATCATACTTTCTCCGTCAGGCCCTTACTATCCTAATGGACTGGAACCTACGAAGCTTTATGTTGAGGACACTTATACTCGTGCAGCTCTGGGCGGAACAGGAGAGGCCAAGTGTGGAGGAAACTACGCATGCAGTCTGAAGGCACAGGTTATTGCTGAGGAAAAGGGTTACGACCAGATTCTGTGGCTGGACGGAATGGAACAGAAATATGTTGAAGAAGTGGGAACGTCCAATGCGTTCTTTGTAATAGGTGATGAAATCATCACTGCTCCGCTGAGAGGAACGATCCTTCCCGGAATCACAAGAGATTCCTGCATTAAGGTTCTCAAGTCAAAGGGCTATAATGTAAATGAAAGACTATTATCTATCCAGGAGATATGCGCTGCATATGATAAGGGAGAGTTTGTGGAAATGTTCGCATCCGGAACAGCAGCAATCATTTCACCTGTTGGAGAACTGTGTTATAAGGATAAGCAGATGATAATAAATGAAGGAAAAATCGGACCGATTGCACAGCTTCTGTATGATACGATATACGGAACTCAGATTGGCAAAGTGGAAGATGAATTCGGCTGGGTTATTCCGGTAAAATAGCTAAAATTCCTGGAAATAAAAAGGACGGCAGATGCCGTCCTTTTTTCTGTTTCTTACTTGAAAAGAGAAAATCGTGTGTGTAGTGTAATTATCATTTTTTCTTTCAAAGTTCAATATCATTATATATATGGACATTATGTCAATCAATTACCCAAAAGGTATATATTAGAGTGAATTTTTCGTGTCTAATAGAACAAAAATACTTCTTTTATACTACTTTTAACTGGACATTCTTGCACTTTTACTTTACAATGTAGCTATGGACAGGAATTCTATCGGAGTATTAAACAACATAATATTTCAGATATATAACATTGATGATTTTGATACAATGAAGCAGGAAGTGCTATATTCCATACGTTATCTGATTCCATACAAGTGCGCAAGTTTCCTGATGACCAGAAGAAGAGGTGAACAGGGGGATAAAAGTTATGTAAACTCGACACTTACGGATCCCGTTTGCGTACCTGAAAAATATGTTGAAATGGAAAAGAGATATCTGCAGGTGGAGGATAGAGATTTTTCTGCCTGGATTTTGCATCAGAACGAATCCATGGCGATAAGGATAACTGATCTGATCAGCGATGAGGAAAGAAGAAAGACAGAAGTTTACAAGAAATGTTTCGAACCCTACGGCCTTCACTATTCGCTGGATATGACTATAGCCTCAAGAGGACAGCTTCTTGGAAGCCTTACTCTTTACAGAGGAGAGGATGAAGAGGATTTTAGCGGAGAGGAAATCTGGATGGCAAGACTGATCTGCAGACACCTGAATGCCAGATTCTATGTTCACAGATATGGGCATCTGACAGTTCAGAAGCTGGGTATAGGGCAGATAGGAAACCTGATTGAACAATATGGTCTTACAAAGAGAGAGGCTGAAATCCTGCACATGGTAATGCAGGGTAGAAAGAACGTTGAAATCTGTGAAGAACTGTTCATCACCCAGAATACTCTGAAGAAGCATCTGCACAATCTGTTCCGAAAGACCGGAGTATCTAGTCGTGTTCAGCTGCTCACATTGGACAAGGATAGATAACATGAGTAACGGAAAGAAATTAAAAGGCGAAGCGATGCTGGCTCTGGCAGCAATAATCTGGGGAACCGCATTCATATTCCAGAAGATGGGCATGGACCACATAGGACCAATGACATTCACTCTGTTCAGATTCGGAATGGGTGCACTGGCAATGATTCCGGTTGCAATCTTCTACGACAGACTGAAGAAAAAGAATAATAATCCGATTATGCCATACAGCAACAGAACGCTGCTGCTGGGAGGCCTGCTGGTGGGAGCTGCCAACTTCGGCGCATCTGCCATGCAGCAGATTGGAATCGTATATACTACTGCAGGCAAGGCGGGTTTCCTTACCGCCATGGATCTGGTAATGGTTCCTTTTCTGATGGTCATTCTCAGACGGAAGATTCACGGGCTTACATGGCTGGGAGTTGCAATCGCTGCAATAGGAATGTATCTGTTATGCATGAAGGGCGGATTCAGCATAGCCATAGGGGACATGTACTGTCTGGGCGGAGCATTTGGATTTGCTGTACAGATTCTGCTTATAGATTATTTCGTGGAAAAAGTTGACCCTATAAAGCTGGCGTTTTATGAATTCTCGGTAACTGCAATATTATCGCTGTTCTTCTCGCTGGGTTTTGAAGATATTATCATGTCAGATGTTGTTGCCTGTGCGGTACCGCTGCTCTATACAGCCATACTGGAGGTGTGCATCGCATTCTCACTTCAGATGATCGGACAGCAGTATGCACCGCCTGCAATTGCCACAATACTGATGTCATTCGAATCGGTATTTGCGGCACTTTCAGGAGCACTGTTTCTGCACGAGGTGATGTCAGGCAGGGAAATTATAGGATGCATTATCATGTTCTGCGCATTTATGATTGCACAGATTCCGGAAATGCGTGGTGAAGAATAGGGGAGAATGTTATGGAAGTAAGAAAAGCAAGACTGGAAGAATTCTATGACATAATGAATATATATCATTACGCCCAGAAGCGGATGATTGCCATGGGTAATCCTAATCAGTGGTCAGATGTATACCCTAATCCGCTGATGGTGCATGAGGATATTGAGACAGAACGGTCATATGTTCTATGCGAGGGGGACAAACTTTGCGGGGTATTCGTGTTCATCATTGGCGATGATCCGACATACAGAAGGATTGAAGGCGGACACTGGCTTAATGACGAACCATACGGTGTGATTCACAGAATCGCTGCTGCAGAGGGATGCAAAGGCATACTTGAAAATGCTCTTGCCTGGGCAGAGAAGCAGATAGGAAACATCCGTATTGATACACACGAAGCAAATCTGATAATGCAGTACCTTCTGGAAAAGCTGGGATACACTATCTGCGGAACCATCTATGTTGATGATGGAAGCCCGAGAATCGCATATCAGAAGAGAACTTCGATTGCAGTAACAAAAGGTGAAATGAAAATAAACGACATTGGGGAAAAGCTGAAGATGCAGTTTGCTGATGTTGGAAACAGAATCGGCAGAGCAGTTATTGAAGCGGACTTCATGGGACTGGAGATTAACAGCGACAAAAAAGATGATGGAAATACTCCTCTGGGATGATAAGAACGAAATAGCAGCAAAAACGGACTGGTTTGACCAGTCCGTTTTTGCTATGGGTTTTCATATTTGCTTTTGTTGGTCTTTGCGCTTACAGATCGCCGCATGTACCTACAGGACATGCGCCGCCAACAGCCTCGATTACTGATTCTGTCTTTTCTCTGTCGAACCAGCTGCAGAGTTCAATGTCATGAACACCTTCGTCAGCCAGCTTTCTGGCTGCAGCGTTTGCCTGTTCCTGATCCTTAACATAGATTGCATGAGTGTACAGGTCGTCGCATTTAACGATAACGTCTGTTGGTTCTTCAACGCCTCTCATTACGATTACGATACCGAACTTAGAAAACTCTTCAAGAGCTTCAACCTTAGCCAGTTGTTCAGGCAGATAGTCAGCGTGCTTGATTTTAACGCCCTCACCTGCAGCGGCCTGCATCCTGGCTGTGATTTCGTCGTCGAAGTCTCCGCAGAGATTGAAGAGAGTGTAGCCGTCTGCTGCCAGCTTGCCGGCATAATCAACAGCCATGTCCATGTTGTCTGTACCGATTACCAGATTGTAACTTTCAGCATTTTCATAAACGCCCTTGTATGTCTCTGGAGTCTGTCCGGGACAGTTAACGAAAAAAGCATATTTCAACATATTGATTTCCTCCTACGCGGTTTTATCGTGGTTTAATTATAACATACTATGCTATAATAGGTCAGTATTATTAGAGAGGGAATTCGGATGACAGACAGTAATCTGACAAAAGAAGAACAGGCAAAAAAGGCAAAAGCCAAGAAGGCGGCCGCCATTGCCATTGCAGCTGCAATAGCAGCGGGAGGTGCTGCTGCGGCTGAGACACCGATAGATTATAATGACATTCAGCAGCCGACTGCCATAGTCCGGACCATAGATGATGTTCAGGCAGCTGTAAGTCCGGATGATGACAGCAAGAAGGTTCAGCAGAAAGAAAGCCGGGTAACGGTCAGCAAGGTTCTGCTGGCACCTGTATATGCGCTGGGTGCTGTTTTGATGAAACTCTTTGACATGTTTGTGGCTGTGGTGCTGACGCCTATTGCGGCGGTGGCCCTGAAATGGGTCCTGTTTGCAGCCATAGTTACAGGCATTCTGGCATTATGTCTGAAAATAGCATTTCCTGATGTGCCTCTCAGAAAGATGCTGACAAAAAAAGGTATACTATTCATTCTTGTTACTACAGCAATAGTAAGTGCTGCATGTGAGATTATTCCTGTTTTTGCGCCGGATACATATTCATGGATGTTTGCACTTAAGATTGCGGGAGGACTGGCGATTATGCTTCCTGTATTTATAACAGTTCTTCGGGTAGTAGGAAAATACAGAAAGGCGGTAGCATGACACAGGTCCCGAATGACCAGCAGGATAATCTGAAACTTGAAAAGAAAATAATGAATATCAGTTTTGCAGGAAGTATTCTGTTTCTGCTGGCGGAAATATTCTTCGCTATATGGACAGGGTCAAAGGCTGTTCTGATGGACTGCGTATATGACCTGGCGGATCTGGCAATGATAGGTCCGTTTATGCTGTTGGTGCCGCTGCTGTATAAAAAGGAAACCGAAAAAAGACCCTATGGCTTTTCCCAGATCGAGTCTCTGTTTGTTCTGATTAAATATATTATCCTTCTGGGAATAGATACGGTTCTGGTGATTAATTGTATTCAGACTATCATTTCCGGAGGTAATGAAGTCGAAGCGGATGTTCTGGCAATATTTGAGATTGCAATTTCCGCCGGTTGTGTGTTAATGTGGTTCTTGCTGAAACACTTCGCCAGGAAATACCAGTCTCCATCCATTAAGGCAGAGCTTTTCATATGGAAACTGGATGCGCTGTGCACTTTGGGCGTAGGGGCAGCATTTGTGATTAATCTGATTCTCATTCACACGCCGCTTGCGTGGATATGTCCGTATATTGACCCGGGCATTGCTGTTATACTGGCGATTTCCCTGGTGGGGGAACCGGTTGAAATGATTCTGGAGTCTCTCCGCAGTCTGGTTCTGTTCGCCCCGGAAAAAGAGGTGTTTGAGAAAATTGATCAGGTCTGCATTAAGCATATGGCTATCTACGACTGTGAAGTGACATTTACAGATGTTATTAAAACCGGTCGCAAAATCTGGATACAGGTATTCTTCACACATAACGATGAGGAACGTGAAGCTCTGAATATCGGAAGACTGAAAAACCTGCGAAAGGAAATAACAGAGGAGCTGGCAGGTGAATTCGATAACATAGACATTGTTCTGATTCCTGACCTGGCAGATGGATTCAGACAGGTTGAACTGGCAGAACCGCCGGCCCGACGTAAGGATAAGATCGCCTATATTGAGAGTCAGGAACAGAAGAAGGAAGTAAAGAAAAAAGCAAAAGCAGCAAAAAATGCTATAAAAAATAACAACGAAAGAGGCTTAAAAAATGAATGATTTAAACAAGAAAAAAGAACCAAACGGATTGGCGCTACTGCCGATTATTATTTTCCTGGTGGTATATCTGGGAAGCGGAATTTACTATGAATACATTAACCCGCCTGAAGGTGGAATGGGATTCTATGTAATGTCCGTTGTAGTTGCATTTATGATTGCAATGGCAGTGGCGTTCATACAGAACAGAGAACTGGATTTCAACGCTAAAATTCACGCATGCGCTCAGGGCATCGGAGATGATAATATTACAATAATGCTGTTCATCTTCCTGCTGGCCGGAGCTTTTTCGGGCATAGCCAGTGAAAGCGGCGGAGCTGCAAGTACGGCGAACATGCTTCTGAATGTTATTCCGGGCAACTTTGCGATTCCTGGACTGTTTATTATCGCATGTATAATTTCAATGGCAATGGGTACTTCCTGCGGAACCATTTCCGTTCTGGCACCAATTGCGGTTAACGTTGCAGCAGGCGCAGGGCTGAATCTGCCTTTCTGCATCGCTACAGTTGTTGGGGGAGCAATGTTTGGTGACAACCTTTCATTCATTTCAGATACAACAATCGCAGCAACAAAGACTCAGGGTGTTGAGATGAAGGACAAGTTCAGAGCAAACTTCAGGATAGCGCTTCCTGCAGCAATTGCAACACTTATTCTGATTACCATAATCTGCATGCAGGGTGATGCTACAGAGCTTGAACATTTTGACTTTAACTTTATTCAGGCAATACCGTATTTCGCAGTACTGATTGCCGCTATTTGCGGTATAAATGTATTTATCGTACTTGGCGGTGGAGTAATTCTCTGCTTCATTGCAGGTCTGATTACAGGCTCACTGTCAATGAGCACAGCATTCAGCTCAATGGGCAGCGGTACTACAGGAATGTTCGAAACAATGGTAGTGGCAATTCTGGTTGCAGCACTTGGTGCTCTTATGAAGGAGTTTGGCGGATTTGAATATCTTCTGAAGGTGATCCGCAAGGCATTCAAGAGCAAGAAGGGCGGAGAATTCGGAATCGGCATTCTCACATCAGTTATGGACGTTGCAACAGCTAACAACACAGTTGCAATCGTAATGGCCGGCCCAATCGCCAGGGAAGTAAGTCAGGAATACGATATTGATCCTGCAAGAACAGCATCACTGATGGACATCTTCTCCTGTGTATGGCAGGGAATCATACCTTATGGTGCTCAGCTTCTGATTGCCGCAGGTCTTGCCGGAATAGGCAGCATTACAATTATTCCGTTCCTGTTCTATCCTGGATTCCTGCTTATAGCAGTAATCGTTTCAATCATTACAGGATTCGGATCAAAGGTTAAAGCAAAAGCAAACTAAGTCTGATTTTGCGCACGATAAGTAAAGGAGGATGCGGATATGAAAAAGACTCTTTATTTACTGTTAACTATCGTTATGGCTTTCGCACTGTGCGGCGTGTTTGCCGGATGCGGCTCCGATGAAAGCGGAGAGCCTGCCGAAGAAACAACTGCTGCAGCTGCAGAGGAAGAACATGCAGATGCCACAAATATCTATGAGGCAATTGCCGGTGATTACCAGGATAAGGTTAGCGAAAGAGCCAGCCTGATGGCTTCGGCTGATCTGGAAAGCGACTGTCTTACTATAATAGTTTACTGGTCAAACTCAGCAACTGAATCCGTTGAGTGGACAATGCATGCTACAATGAACGGTGACAATCAGCTGGAATACACTGACTGTGTGAAGAAGACCATTGTGACCGATGAGGACGGAAATCCTGTTTCGTCTGATACCGAGTATAAAGACGGTAAGGGTTACTTCGAGTATGCTGACGGAGGCGAACTTAAGTGGATCGGTGCTCAGGATGAAGAGTGTCAGAGCTGCATCTTTGTTCAGACTCAGGAATAGAGCCGGCAAACAATATAATTAAAGTGAATAAAGGCGCATGAGCAGAAAAAGAGAAAGATGGAGACCTTGAAATGCGTATTGTATTAGCACCGGATTCATTCAAGGGAAGTGCCACTGCAATTGAAGTCTGCAGGGCCATGAACGACGGAATACAAAGAGTAAGTCATGATAATGAAGTGGTTTTCGCACCAATGGCCGACGGCGGAGAGGGAACTGTTGAAAATCTTACAACTGCATATAACGGAGAAACCATTAAAGTACAGGTAACCGGACCTGCCGGCGATACTGTTTTAGCGGAATATGGAATTCTTAATGGGAGTCTTTGCATTATTGAAGTTGCAGAGACGTCCGGACTTACACTGGTTGCTGAAAAAGAGAGAAATCCCCTTACGGCTACAACATACGGACTGGGACAGATCATTACTGACGCCCTGGATAAGGGATGCAGAACATTCGTAATTGGCCTTGGAGGAAGTGCCACCAATGACGGCGGATGTGGAATGGCTTCTGCACTTGGTTATGAGTTTGAATTTGAAGATGGAATTAAGATTCCTGCAGGCGGCGGAAGCCTGAAGGGTCTTAAGGTCATTAAAACAGATAAGGCAGATAAGAGAATATTCGAATCTGATTTCAGAATAGCCTGCGATGTTAAGAATCCTCTTTGCGGGGAAAACGGTGCGAGCTATATCTTCGGACCCCAGAAGGGTGCAACGGAAGAAATGCTTCCTGTACTGGATGAGAACCTGAAAAACCTGGCTGAAGTAATCAGAAGAGATCTCGGCAAGGACGTTTTAGACGTTCCGGGAGCCGGAGCAGCCGGAGGGCTGGGAGCCGGAGCAATAGCTTTTCTTAACGGAAATCTTTATGAAGGCGTGAAGATTATTGCTGAGCTTCTGGAACTGGAGGATCAGATTAAGAAATCAGATATCGTATTTACAGGAGAGGGCAGATGCGATCTGCAGACTCTCGGCGGCAAGACACCATTCGGTGTGGCTTCTATTGCCAGCAAGTATGGAATTCCATCGGTAATCATTGCCGGCGATGTGGACTCCAGACTGAAGGCTTCACAGATTGAAGGCGTAATAGAAATAATCGGAATCAAGACAGAAGGCATGACTTTGGAATATGCCAGGGAGCATGTATATAATCTGATTTCAGATGCAACAAAAGCATCGTTTACAGAATTCGTCACAGGATTCAGAGGCCCCAAGTAAGGCAATAAAAAACGCGGTTGATAAACCGCCACTGAATGTGTATAATAGTGAAGTCGGCTTAAGGCTGACTTCACCAAATAAGCGCCATTAGCTCAATTGGATAGAGTCGCGCACTACGAATGCGAAGGTTGGGGGTTCGAGTCCCTCATGGCGCGCCAATAAGGCAACCTGTTATTTTAACGGGCTGTCTTTTTTATTCGGCACACAGGTAAGGAAGACGGCAACTATAATCAGCACACCGCCGATAACCATGGACAGTGTGATTTCGTCTCCTATAAGGAAGTAACCGAACACACATGCACATGCCGGTTCGAAGGTGTTGATTATTGATGCGTTTGTGGGGCCGATGAGACGAACACCTACGCAGTAGCAGAGGATTGCTATGAAGGCGCATACAACAGCCAGAAGCATCATGTAGCCGAACTGTGTGGCGTCTGATGTGAACAGGTCGTTGCCGCTGATAAAGCATCTGAAGAAATTAAATACGGCTGATGCTGCCAGCACATATCCCGGAGTAACCAGAGGGTGAAGTCCTTCAAGCTTATCCGATGACAATTCAATAATGTAAACGGTGTAGCAGATGGCACACAGGAATGCAAATACTACGCCGATAATAGCGATTTTCATGTCCGGAGACCAGACGATGAGGCACATTCCCAGAAGGGAAAGAATAACTGCCAGAATCTTGATGGCACGGACTTTTTCTTTGCCGCGAAGCATTTCAACAGCAATAACAATTGCCGGATATGTGAAGGAAATAATTGTAGCCAGTGATCCGCTGATGTAGTCAAATGCCAGGTAGAGAGTAGTGGCAATTCCTATATACGAAATCATGATTGCTATCATCGGTTTCCAGGCGCCGTTTCTCAGTCTGAAATCAATTTTTCTAATAAAAATAAATGCCCACATGAGAATTGCAGCATAAAGAAACTTATCAAAAAGCAGCGTCTCGGTTTCAACTCCGGCAGCAAACGATTTAAATGAAAGCGCCGGTATAAGACCATAGGCAATGGTTGTAATAATTATGCATGTTGTTCCAAGTAGCTTTGCGTTTTTCATGCTGGTATTGTATCATAGATTCATGGAAAAATTAACTTTTATGGAGAAATGCGGATACAGTTCTGCGGCAATTGGAGATGCGGTTGGTTACATGTTTGTAACCACTTTTATAATGTTCTTCCTTACCACAGTGGCAGGACTTCAGCCGGCAATTGCGGGAACTCTTACTGTGATGGGTTCAATCTGGGATGCACTGTTCAATCCTATAATCGGATACATCTCCGATCATACAAGATCCAAATGGGGCAGACGCAGACCTTTCATGTTCTGGTTTTGCATTCCCTTATTCATATTCATGATTCTGCTGTTCACTCATGTTGAGATGAACTATACTCTGAAGGTGATTTACTATGGCTTCATGGTGCTGGCATTCTGGACCAGCTTTACCGGTTTTTTTGTGCCTTTTTATGCACTGGGAGCAGAGTATACCAGAGATTATGACGAACGTACCACATTGAGATCCTACGCTTCGTTTTTCAATATGATAGGAACTCTTTTCAGTATGGCGCTTCCAACCATGATGGTGGAGTTCTTTGGAAAGCATGGTATGACCGTGGAGAGAGCATGGCAGATAACGGCTTTGTTTCTGGCGGTTATTACGGTGGCAAGTATCCTTATTACGGTACGGGCTGCCCGGGATAAGGACATATGTGATGCAAAATCAGACCGAGAGGCTCTGGGGACAGATGTAAACATAATGGATATGTTCAAAGAGTATCTGCAGGTGCTTAGCCTGAAACCAATGAGGCTGCTTTTGCTTGTGTCTATGTTCTACCTGATTGCCTATGCTATTATCATGTCGGACTTCGTATACCTGCTTACATATAATCTGGGCTTTAACGGTAATGGAGTTTCAGTGGCAATGCTGGTTCGAAGCGTGCTGATAATCATATTCATTCCGGTTATTGCGAAGATCTGCACCAGTACAGACAAGAGACTTACACAGATAATCATTATAGTATTCGGCGGGGTGGGACTTGTGGCGATGAGATTCCTGCCGATAGATAACATGCTGGTGCTGGGAATATTTATCTTCATTGCAGCGATTACCACTCAGACCTACTGGCAGGTTATGCCTGCAATATTCTACGATGTGTGCGAGTATGACGAATACACAACGGGAAAAAGAAGGGAAGGAGCAATTGTTTCTGTACAGGGACTGGTGGAGGCCGTTGCTGCAGGGCTTGGAGCTCAGATACTGGGAATAATTCTGCAGTTTGCAGGATTCGATGGAAGCGCTGCAGTGCAGAGCGAACTGGCTCTTCAGTGGATTTACAACTGTACAACATGGGTGCCGGTGATATTCCTGGTGATTGCAGAAATAGCACTTGTGAAGTTCCCGATTACCAAGTTATACTACAGTCAG
>JAKSSH010000030.1 GCA_024403155.1 Clostridia bacterium
TCAGGAGGACAGAGCCATGGTGAAGTTACTCATCGGACATAAAGGAAGCGGCAAGACAAATCAGATGATACAGATGGCAAACGATCACGTTAAGACCAGTGATGGAAGCATCGTATTTATTAACAAAAACCAGAGGCTAATGTATGAACTTTCATATAGAATCAGAGTAATCTGCATGGAGGATTATGAGCATATTACAAACATCGATGAGTACATCGGATTCATCTATGGAATCATCAGTTCAGACCATGACATTGAAATGATTTACATCGACAGCATTCTCAAACATGCAGATGTAACACTTGGGGATCTTCCTGAATTCATAGACAGGCTTAAAGCCATTTCAGAACTTTTCGGACTGAGTTTCACAGTAAGCGTAAGTGCCGAAAAAGAAGAAATGATAGGAGTAAACTTCGAAGGCTGCGAGATAATGAATTAACTAAAGCTATATCAAAAAACCGGCGGTGAATTCACCGCCTTTTTTTACGGGATATGAAAAGAGCATATGTGTATGTCATAATAACCGCACTACTTTTTGGCACCATGGAGGTGTCATGCAAGATAGGGGGAGCGGAACTGGATCCATTCCAGCTCACATTCCTCAGGTTTGCCATAGGCGGAATCGTGCTTCTTCCTTTTGCCTGGATTCAGCTTAAGAGAAACAACGTGAAGCTGACAGGAAAGGACCTGGCAACTCTGGCAGGTGTGGGGATTCTCGGGGTAACCATAAGCATGTCCATGTTCCAGTTTTCAATCATGATGTGCAATGCATCAACGGTATCGGTACTGATTTGCGTGAACCCGTTTTTCACTATGATTTTCGCCCATTTTCTCACCAGCGAGAAGCTGACGAGACACAAGGTGATGGTGCTGGTAATTGCCCTTGTCGGAATAATGTTCATGCTCCGTCCATGGGATATTCAGGAAGGAAACTCCATAGGCGGAATGATGCTTATGATTGGATCGGCATTTGTGTTTGGCCTGTATACGGTGGTCGGCAAGGTAAGTCAGGAAAAGCTTGGCTTATATGCCCAGACCAGCATAAGTTTTCTGTTTGGAGCAGCAGCACTTCTCATACTGATTCTGGTCATGGGAAGACCTGTAATGGCAGGAGTTACTGAAGATATGCCAGTGGTTTTATATACCGGAGTTATGGTTACAGGACTTGGCTACTATTGCTATTTCAAGGCAATAGAGCTTGGCGGAGCATCCACGGGAGCTTTTGCATTCTTCCTGAAACCGGCAATAGCGCCGATAATAGCAGTAATCGTTCTTCACGAGACAATTCTATGGAATACGGTTATTGGGATAGGGCTTGTTCTGGTGGCATCCCTGTTGAACATTCTTCACCAGAAAAAGCTGTCTGCTCAGAGGATTGCTGAGGAGCACAGACTGAAAGCGAATAGAGAGGCAGAAGATGAGCCAAATAAGCATTGACGACATTAAAACGAAATTCAAGAATTATAACGCTATTGGAGAGCATGGATACAGACATTTCGCAGTACTTCTTCCCATAGTGAAGGTAACCGAGTGTTCTGAAAAACAGCCGCATATTCTGTATGAAGTTAGAGCTGAGAATCTGAACAGGCAGCCGGGGGAAGTATGCTTTCCGGGAGGTTTGATTGAAAAGGGAGAGACACCTCTTCAGGCGGCTCTCAGGGAAACCCATGAGGAAATAGGAATCAAGCCATATGAAATAGATATCGTGTGCAAGCTGGATTCGATTCACTCCACAAGCGGCTCACAGATACATGTATACCTGGGAATTCTCCACGAGGATGCTTTTGAAAATATTCAGATTAATGAAGAGGTGGCAGAGGTGTTCACGGTTCCGGTTAGCGAACTGATGACCACTTCACCGGAAATTTATACAAGCAATCTGGTGCAGGAGCCTGATCCTGAATTTCCGTACAGCAAGGTAACGGGAGGTAAGATGTATTCATGGAGAAACGGCAGTGCACAGGTTCCGGTATATGATGTTCATGCCAGAACTCAGGAGGGCAGGGCGGTGCCTAGAATCGTATGGGGTCTTACCGGCAGAATAACCAAGCAGTTCATTGATGTATTAAAGGAGAACAAGTAATGTTTAAACTGGCACTTTGTCAGATCCCGGGATCTGAAGACAAGGAACTGAATATTGCAAAAGCAGACAAAGCCATTAGGGAAGCTGCAGCAAACGGGGCACAGGTGATATCACTTCCCGAAATGTGGAATTGTCCTTATTCAAACGATTATTTCCGTAAATTTGCGGAGCCTGCAGATGGAAGATGCGTGAAATTCATGAGCAATCTGGCAGCAGAACTGGGCATATATCTCATAGGCGGTACCATTGCCGAACTGGATGAAGACAAGGTATATAACACCTCGTTCTGTTTCGGCCCTGACGGGAAGCTGTTGGGCAGACACAGGAAGGTACATCTCTTTGACATTGACGTTGAGGGGAGCTTCAGATTCATGGAATCGGATACCCTTACTGCAGGAGATGAGATGACGATTATCGACACTGAATTCTGCAAAATAGGCGTGGCAATCTGTTATGACATACGTTTCCCTGAGTGGTTCAGAAAGATGGCACTTGCAGGGGCTGAACTGGTTGTGCTGCCGGCCGCATTCAACACCACAACAGGACCTGTTCACTGGGATATTACAATGCAGGTCAGAGCAATGGATAATCAGGTGTATCTGGCAGCAAATGCTCCTGCCAGGGATGAGAACGGAATATTCAAGGCTTACGGACATTCCTGCATAGTGGATCCATGGTCACAGTTTATTGCAAAAGCAGACGAAAAGGAATGCATAATCTACGGAGACATTGATCTGGACAAGGTTAAGAGCATCAGAAATCAGCTTCCGCTTCTTAAGCACAGAAGACCGGAGCTGTATTAAAATAAAAAACAAGAGCTGGCAACTGCCAGCTCTTTTAGTATGCTTTTGCTTAAAGGTACGTTGCTTTACGTTGTGAGATAGGAATATATTCCTGCGGTTCCTGAACGGACAGATAAGCCGGACGCATAAGTTTGCTTTCGTTAGAAAGCTCTTCCAGACGATGCGCGCACCATCCGGAAAGCCTTGCAGTGGCAAACAGCGGTGTGGCAACATCAGTTGGAATGTCCAGTGCGTCATAAACGAAACCGGAATACAGGTCCACATTGGCAGGGAGCATAACTTCCTTACCTGTAAGTTCGGCCTTAAGATCCGGAACCCGCTTTTCAATGTAGTTACAAAGAAGGAAGTCCTCAATTTTATCTTTGCTGACTGCAAGCTGCTTTGCCATGTCCTTCAGAATTCTGGCTCTTGGATCGGACAGGGTGTATATGGCATGTCCCATACCATAAACAAGTCCTGTATGGTCATTTGCCTCACCCTTTAATATCTTTACAAGATATGCATCAAGAGCGGATTTATTGCCTGTATCAGGTACATGCTGCTTGATATCATTCAGCATCTTAATTACTGCTATGTTTGCACCGCCATGGCGTGGTCCTTTAAGAGAACCTACAGCGGTAGCTATGGCTGAATAGGTATCAGTTCCTGTGGAAGAAATCAGGTGTGTTGAGAAAGAAGAATTGTTTCCTCCACCATGTTCGGCATGAAGAATCATGCAGATATCCAGAAGCTTGGCTTCCAGATCCGTATATTCCCCCATAGGTCTAAGCATTCTCAGGATGTTTTCTGAGGTACTTAATTCAGGAATAGGAGCGTGCAGATGCAGGCTCTGATTATCATAGTAATTGCTCTTTGCCTGATATGCATATGAAATAATAGCAGGGAAATACCCCATGAGATTCATTGACTGCCGTAATACATTTGGTATCGAAATATCATCAGGGTTTTCATCATAGGAATACAGAGCCAGAACACTACGAGCCAGCTTGTTCATGATGTTGTTTGATGGTGCAGTAAGAATCATGTCGCGGGCAAAACCTTTTGGCAGTTCTCTGTGAGAGCCAAGAATTTCGTTAAACAGAGCCAGTTCCTTCTTGGTAGGAAGGGTGCCCAGCATCAGCAGAAATGAAACCTCCTCGAAGCCGAAACGGTTTTCGCTATAAACACTATTAACCAGATCCTCAATGTCATAGCCCCTGTATAGCAGCTGGCCTTCCATTGGAATCTTGTTACCCTGCGAATCTTTCTTGTAGCCGTTTACCTCGCCAATATGAGTCAGGCCTACTACAACACCTGTTCCATTGGCATTACGGAGACCTCTTTTAACTCTTTTCTGGATGTATAATTCTTCAGATATTTTGTTTTTAGCAACAAGGGTTTTAGCGCTATCGGAGCTAAGAGCACTGGTTGAGTCAAGACGCTTACGTTCGCGACTTTCCTTTTGTTCTTTGTGCTTTGATTTAAGCTTGTCCAGCATGGGAAAATCCTCCTTTACTTTAACTTTCTCTCCAGCATTTCAGGATTTGTGGAATAGAGAAGGGCGGTGTCCTTTGAAATACGTCCTTCCTCATATAGTTTCTGAAGGCTTGAATCCATTGAAATCATGTCTTCTTTAGCCGAGGAATAAAGCAATCCTTCAATCTGAGGGATTTTATTATCTCTTATCATGTTTCTGATGGCCGGCGTTACAGTCATTATTTCAAATGCAGGTACAATGCCACCATCGATGGTAGGAACCAGCTGTTGTGAAACAACTGCATTGAGGACCATTGATAACTGTACAGCAACCTGTCTCTGCTGATTTGCAGGGAAAACGTCAATAATTCTGTCAATGGTATTTGCTGCGCCCACTGTATGCAGTGTGGAGAAAAGCAGATGACCGGTTTCAGCAGCGGTCATGGCTATGCTGATAGTTTCATAGTCACGCATTTCACCCAGCAGAATAACATCAGGACTCTGACGGAGAGCTGCACGAAGGGCAGTTACGTAGTTTTCGGTATCAACACTTATCTCTCTCTGGCTTACAATACTCTTGTTATGTCTGTGAAGAAATTCAAGAGGGTCTTCCAGAGTGATAATATGCTTATCCTCATTCTTGTTTATCTGGTCAATTACACAGGCAAGAGTGGTTGATTTACCGCTTCCGGCAGGGCCTGTAACAAGCACCATGCCGCTTGAGTACTTGCTCATGTCTATAATCTGCTCTGGAATATCCAGTTCGTAATAATCTGGCAGCTCAAATGTGATGATTCTGATTACCGCAGAGAGGGCACCACGCTGTTTAAACGCACTGACACGGAATCTTGACAGTCCCGGAATGGCAAATGAGAAGTCATCATCGCCACCATCTTCAACTATTTTCAGATCTCTGTCGCCGGCAAGCATGTAGATTTCCTTTAACAGAAGTTCCGTATCAGGAGGCAGAAGCCTTTCGTCATTTTCTCTTGCAATAAGACCGTTTTTCCTTACAGATACGGGGAGTCCTGCAACGATAAATACATCTGATGCTTTTTCTTCAACAGCTTGCTGAAGTATTTCCTTAATGCTCATTTTTTTCTCCTATTGAATCAACTGAATCGGCTGGTTATAGTCATGTTCTACCGTGGAAATAACCTGCCACTTTGTTATGTTACCAGCCCCTGAAACAGCAACGTCCAGAGCTGATTTGTTATCGATTTTTATCTGCCAGCTTGTCTTGCTTGTCTTACCGTTTGCCAGGTCATTTATATTCTGTTCGGCCTGGTTGCAGGCTTCATAATATGCGGTCTTGTGAACTGCATTTTTCTGTGCAAATTCATAGTCTGATTTTGCAGTTGAAAGTGAAAGACATGCGAAGGTTACGAGACACAGAATTATAAATACAACAAGAAGCGATGAAACACCAATTGTGGTAAATGGAGCAGGAGAATTCTTATCTTTTCTCATTGTGTTTCACCTCCAGTTCGTAAATGTTTCCTGCATTGTCCTTGTTTCCTGCAGTGATGTTTCCGCAGATCAGACCATGCTCGGTTTCAAGGCCGGCATTGACAATATATTTGGCATTTGCCGGGGTACATTCCTTGAAATTTTCATCGAAATAAATTCCCATTGTTGTTGCCTCGGCATCCATCTGAATATCCGCATTCGGAAAGATGTCCTTTATAGAGGAAACCGCCTGTGATTCGGTATCGGAAGACTGAATTATTTCTGCAAGTGTGGTACACTCATTAACGGCAAAATTCAGTTCCTTTGAGTCCTGACTCATTGTATGGGATTTTACAAAAAACTGCACGCAAACAGCAGCGCAAGCCGAGAAGAACAGGATTGCGATTATCAGTTCCAGAAGGAACAGTGATGATGAACGTGCACGGTTTCTTTGTTTCATTATTATCTCCGTATTATAGCGATTATCTGCTTCTTACACCCACCACAGTTGAGGCCTCTTCGCCATCCTTGCCAGTGCATGTGAAACGATAAATTCCGTCTGTTTTTTTCTCTATTTCGAAGGCGGAAATTTCGATGATTTCCGAGCCGTTTGAGGCTGAAAAATTCGTCCCTGCCTTGGCGAACAATTCCCTCAGTTGTCCATCGTAATAATAGATATATGTATTGTATTTTTCTCCATTGATTTCATCGGAAATAACAATGGCATTACAGCCATCAAATTTACCGATAGAAACCGCGTCTTTCCTGTCTGCGGCATGTATCTTTTCTGCTACGTAGGATAGTGAAGTTCTGGCCGCATCGTTACGGGCAGAATCCTTAACAGCACCTTCATATACATTGGCTGCAAACAGTATTACAACCAGTGCCGAAATCGCGAAAACAAACAGCAGTACTACAGGGAATATGAAGTCGATCATGTGGTTTCTGTTACTCATGAATTTCATGGATTAACCACTCCCCTCGAATTGCCAATAAGCTCCACAACGGTCACATCAGGCTTGATGTTAGAACCCATTGCGCGGTAGTCAATATAGTACTTGCTTTCATCATAAACAAGGCCGTAGTTTTCCTTTATGTAATTTAGACTTTCAGGATAGGAACCTTCAGTTGCATAGCAGAAGGTTATGGTCTTGTTCAGTGCCTTTTCCAGACTGTCTTTTTCACGAGTGTCAGTGCTGTTTCCCAGTGCATTTATTCCACAGAAAAAGATGACAATTATTGCAACAAAAATGCATATTGCCAATATGGTTTTTATGCCGCTATGGGATTTCTGTTTATACTGGAATCTTGCCATGAAATCTCCTGAAAATCAGTTGCTAAAGTGTGGACATTATACCCATGAGAGGGAACATTACTGAAAGCAGAATAATGCCTACAATAATAGATAATGCAATAACAAGTGTTGGCTCCAGAACAGCCAGAATATTATTCATTCTGTTATCGATTTCGTCCTGATATAAGTCGGCAATTCTGTCCATGGTTTTATCCATTGAACCGGTCTTCTGACCAACCGATGCCATGCGTGCATATACGCCGCTGAAAATGCCTGCATCATGCAGTGCTTTTGACATGTCTTCGCCCTCGGCAAGTCTGCCTTTGCAAACCTCAAGTTTAGCCTTGAATCTAGGATCATCATTCAACACTTCAACAAGATCCATGCTGCGGTCAGGATGCAGTCCTGATGAAAGGGTAAGGGCCATTGCTCCTGCAAACCTGCAGGCTGCAGTGTTCTCAAAAATACGCCTTGTTCCATTGAACTTATATCCCAGATTCCTTGCCGCTTTTCTGCCGCCTTCTGTCTTTACTGCAAGTACCGCTGCAATAATCAGAAGTACCAACAGAATAATGAGTGCTATGGAGTAATTATTGATGGCTGAACCTATGTCCATAAGGGCCTTGGAGAAGCCTGTCATCTGTGTTCCCAGCTGGATGAATACCTGATTGAAAATAGGCATTACCTTTACCAGAAGAACGATGATTACAACCACCATCATGCCTGCCATAATGAGAGGGTAGGTGATGGTGTTTCTGATGCTCTTTGACAGCTGATCTTCACGTTCATAATGAATTGCCAGAGACTCCATAACTTCATCCAGTTTACCGGTTTCCTCACCGATTGCCACCATGTTAACCATGTACTCAGGAAACATCTTTGTGTTCGAAAGAGCAGTGGTGAAACTGCTGGTGCTTCGCATGCCTTCCAGGATCTCTTCAAGGACCACTTTTTCTTCAGAGGAATCGGTGTCTTCGAGCATGATTGTAATTCCTTCGAGAGATGAAATCCCCGACTTGAGAATTACCGCAACCTGATCGCAAAATGCTGCGACTTCTGCGTTTGTAAAAGGTTTGTTCAGGTTAGCCATTTTGACCTCCATCAATAATTATATTTTACCTGATAATTGCTTCCGTCTCCTACGTAATCCTTAACTGCGGAGGAGTCGTTTGAGGAAGCCAGGGTAGGGTCCATGAGAGACCAGTTTACGCCGTCAAATTCTATTATGTTATCAACCCAGCCTGTCTCCTCCGTGTACACGCTGATCCATGCGTGATAGGCTGAGCCGGAATAACCTACAACCAGCTTCGTAGGCACCTTCTGAGCTCTCAGTATTGAAGCCATCAGAGATGCGTAATCGAAGCAGATTCCCTTGCCTGTTGTAAGTGTTTCGTCGATATTTGGAATGTAGTCCAGCGGTATGCTGTCTGCCTTGTCATAATCGTATGAAACGTTCTTGATAACATACTCGTAAACGTTCTCAACAAAGCCCAGATCGTCGTCGGATTTCTCGGATAATTCTTTACCCAGATCCATTGCCTTCATGTCCGATGTAAACCATACGTACTGGTTAGGGTAGAGGAATGGGCTGAACTCATTATCTATTGAAACACTGATGTTATTCGAAGTGGCCAGGGTGTACATATCACCGCCTACGTTCTCCAGAACATCTACTTTGTAGTTGCCGTTTCCCGTTGTAAGAGGGAAGGTTTGCCAGTCGCCTTTGAATGAGGTGTAAGTATAGATTTCCCCGTCGGTCCCTGTAATCTGAACCTTGATTTTAGAAGCGGATCCCGAATACTTTACCATGATATATCCGTCCGAGGTATTGGATGCATCAACCTGCACACTTCCGCCACCAAAAGTAACTGCGCCGGAGGCTTGCGGAACAGGGAAGTCTGTTGTGAATCCACGGCCCCCGCCGGAAGTGGCACCGTCAGCACCGCCACCGCCGCAACCTGACAGTATAAAAGTAAAGACTGCACACAGAATGAGTATGAAAACAGGGTTTGTTTTAGCATATCTCATATGATGCAGTCTCCTTTCTGTAGCTATTTAAGTGTCAGTGCCAGCTGCAACTGGTTCTCGGATTTATCCGGAATGAAAATGTTTATTGATGATTTCGGATACCTGAACGCGATGTAGCCTTCCTTCTTGTCAATCTTATCCGGCTTGAATTTATCACCATCAGCATTCTGCGCGTATATCTTGCCATAGTCAATGCCGGAACCTTCGTCCCTGACGTAGACGTAAATGTATCCATCACTTACAGTATCCTTCACAACTACCGGAACTTCACGGTCAATGGTGGATACGTGTATTGTGTCTGATGTGTACTGGTTGTTAACACAAGTTACTGTTACCAGCATTTCTCCGCCGATTTCCGGCTCAATTGAGTAAACCTTTTTCTCCTTCTCATACACAGGCACGTTCTGTCCGTCTATTGTTGCCTTTACGCTGGTGATAGGCAATACCGAGTCCACACCAAGATGAAAAGTAGGGTGAGAGCCTGCTGTTTCCTGCTCCAGCACAGATATTGATGGTCCCATGAACATGAACGGTATAGCCAGGAACAGAAGCATGATTACAACCAGAATCACTTTCTGCAGGAAGAATCTGTCCTTTCTGTAGTTGGAGTAGGACTCCAGTTCGTCCAGAGGAACGGTGTTAGGTTCAACTTCACAAACGTCAAATATATTTTGCAGCATCTGACCTGCAACAGCAGCATCAAGCGCATCTTTTTCTTTTTTCTTGAATATGCTCATGAACCTCACCTCCTTACTGCTGTATCAGGCTCTTAAGCCTGTTCTGTCCATTCTTGATATAACGTTTTACTGTGCTCCTGCTGCAGTCAAGCAGCTTGGCAATCTCATCAATCTTCATGTTGTTGTAGTAACGCAGAAGCAGTGCCTGAGATTCAGAGAATGGAAGGCTCATGACCTGCCTGATAATATACTCCTGCTGGTCAACTTTTATAACCTGACGTTCAGGTGATTCTTCTGTATTGTCTCTGTATGTTTGCGAGTTGTTCTCAAACTCAGTGAGTTCTGAATTGAATTTCTTCTGCTTTTCGTTCAGCTTGAAGCATACACGGAAACTTATCTGATTAAGCCAGGATACGAAAAGTTTCGGGTCTTTGATAGAACCGATATGTTTTAGCGCCAGAATGTAGGTGTCCTGCAATGCATCCTGTGCCAGATATTCATCCTTGAGATACTTCAGAGCGAATTTATACTGCTTCTGGTAGGTGGCCGCATACAGTTCAGCAAAAGCATTACTGTCTCCGTCCTGTACAAGCTCTACAAGAGATGCTATGTATTGATAATCTAAAGTTGCCATCGTATTTCCTTACCGTTTCTTCTTGCAATACCGTCTGCTTTTGCATTAATTACTCGTTGATTCTCCTGTTGGAGAGAGATATAAGGTCGGTAATTGTCTTAACCTGATTTCCCTCATGGAATGCGATGCCGTATTTATACTTGATAGGGTAGCTTTCTGAATTGCTGTTGTTCGTTGTTACCTTCTGATCGATTCTTCCCAGGAATACTTCAATTTTTTCCTCAGTACCTTCCTCGAAGAGAGCCAGGAACTTGTTTCCGCCGTTTCTGGCAACGAAACAGAGGTCAACTGAAGTCAGCTTGAGAATGTTTGAGAAGTCTCTGATTACCTTGTTCCCCTGAACATGGCCATAAAGCTCGTTGATTTCACCAATATTTGTGAGCTCCAACATAATTGCCCCCATGTTTTCAGGAAGAGGTTTATCCAGATATGGCTCAATGAGTACATCACTTGAGTATCTGTTTGCAATTCCGGCAACAGGATCGGAGTGAACTGCATAGTCCAGTTCGCGATAATCGTGTTTGAATGCTGAGAACAGACTGAAATCCAGGAATATGAATAAAAATGAAATTCCCAGCGTCAGCCACAGCATGATGCACATGAGTCTTACGTTAGGCTCAGCTGCGACCAGATGGAACAGATCCTTGTTGAAGAACACTATAACCATGCATGTTACTGTCAGCAGCACGAAAACGATAAGTTGAATGGTTTTTAAGGTGTCAAATTTTTTCATCAGAAGCCTCTTTCCCTACATTGTTACTAAAGGAACACTTATTGCTTATATTCCTGAGTATCATACCATAATATGACTAATTATTCAATATAGTTAAAGGGTATGGTAGCGTGCATGTGAATTTCTTAAAGAAATGAAAAGTTTTTATAAATTTTTTTTAAGAAAGTGAGCCATTTTGTAAAGGTAGGCACTCTTTATATATAAAGTATGCTACAATGCATGTGAAAAAGTGCACCCAGTTGCATTTCAAGTGAATTTATACACATTCAGATAAACTACAGTACTTCAATGAATCGAAAGGTGAGAGAAATGAAGACTACAATCAGAAAAGTTATAGCACTGGTTCTGACAGTGGCAATGGTTGTAACAACAATCACATTCACTGCAGGGAACACCCTGAAGGCTGAAGGAGAAGACGCGGCAGCGGCACCTCCTCCAGCAGCGGCAGAGCAGAAGTCGGAACCTGCACCGGCACCGGAACCTGCACCAGCTCAGGAGCAGAAGGAAGTGACGGTGGAAACTCCGGATTCTAACGTAAGCACCGATGTTCAGGCCTCAGAGGAAGAGCTGCAAGGAGAAGAACTCCAGGAAGAAGAACTTCAGGAAGAGGAAGAAGTCAAGATGCCCGCTCAGAATTTCAGCGCTACAGCTGGAAATGGCATCAAGGTAACAGTTTCAGCGCCAGA
>JAKSSH010000031.1 GCA_024403155.1 Clostridia bacterium
TCCACTATCTGTAAGAATCGGCTTGTTCCAGTTCATGAACTTGTGGAGACCCCCGACCTCTTTCACAACGTCCATGCCCGGTCTGAGATACAGATGGTATGTATTGCTGAGAATTATCTGTGCTCCCAGTTCTTCTACCTGCTCCGGTCTCATAGCCTTAACTGTAGCTGCAGTACCTACAGGCATGAAAATAGGTGTTTCTATATCCCCATGGGGTGTATGAAGGATTCCTCTTCTTGCCTCTGTTTTTTTATCTGTCTTCAGTAAATCAAAGCTTACGGCTTTCATGTTTTTTCTCCACATATATGTCAACTATTTCCGAACTTATATCCGATAATGCGTTCAATACAGAAACGACTCTGCTGAAGAACACTTCACAATAGATAACCGTGCACATGAATGTGATATCTATCTGCGTAAATTTTGCCATTACCATCAGTCCTACAAGAACAGAGCCTGCCTGATTTGGCGCTCCCAACGATAATCCCAGGACTATCAGAAGGATAATAGCAATTTCAAATGGTCCCAGATTCAGCCCCGCATACTGGAACAGAATCAGTGTTACAAGTGAAATGATATAGCAATTGCCTCCCAGACTTATTTCCGCAAATACAGGAAGTTCCAGGTCCAGTTTTTCCATCCTTACACCAAATTCCTTGTTGCAGAATCTGGTATTGTATGGAACTGCATCAATCGGTGAATTTATTCTGAAATTCTCAATAATTGCAGGCCAGCATCTTCTTAAAACGGTAATTGCCGGAACACCCTTTGCTTTCATGAAAATAAGTCTTATAGCAACGATAATAATCATGCCAAAGAGTATTATCAGAATAAGAAGCCCGCACTTCAGCAGTTCACGCGCACCATCAAAGAGAAGCATGTCCAGAAATGACAGAAATGCTGCCGCAGGAAGAAAAAGCATTATTATTCCCAGCATTCTGCATGCTAGCGCATACAGCGCATCAAATATCACTTTTACTGCATCAAAATGCTTATTGCATGATATAATCCCCGCAGCTGTGAAAACTCCCAACATTATAACCTGAAATGGAAGCAGTTCATCAAATGCTCCGAGCAGGTTATCAGGAATAAAATTAAAGAATATCTCTTTCGCATCTGTGCCGCTGATATTTCCTGGACTAGCAGCATCGGACATGCCGACATATCTGCCAATCGTACCCTTTAATATAAGATAATACACCAGGGCAATCAGAATTGACGTAATTGAAGTTCTTGCAATCTTTTTCACAAGACTTGAAATCTGGAGTCTGTTATCAACCAGCACAGCAACATTAGTTATATTTGTTACAAGTGACAGGAAAGTTACCGGTGCCGCTATAAGGAGTATTCCCGATGCAAACATATTCTCAAGTGGCTTGATCCATTCCGAATCAAGTACCGCCTGCTGCTCCTTCGAAAGAAAAATACTGACAACTGCATAGACTATCAGTGCAAGAGCTATTCCGATTATGCTCCACCTTCCAATTTTATCAAATCTTCTTCTTGCAATTATACGTATTGTATTGTCTCGTTTTCTGTATTTCAGACCAATTTTGTCTTCATACTTACTTAGAATAATTGCCCCCGGGTCGTAAATATCTCCATTATTGAAATCAATATTAAAACGCTCTCCTGAAAACTTCAGAAAAACTTTTATCTCGCCAAAAGCTTCACTTACGGTAATATTTATTATTTCATCATCAACTTCATAATTTTCTGCAATTCGGACGAATACTTCCTCAATAACCAGAATGTTTTCATTGATTACCTCGCTTGTAACCCGTTCCTCCTGCAGAATCTGTTCAATGAATCTTCTGACCTGTTTGAAACTATCCAGTTTTGCAGGCACATCAATCTGCCTTCTCATTTTCTTCCTCCCCGGTTATTCTATGAACATAGCATCACCATATGAGAAGAATCTGTATTCCTCTCTTACAGCTTTTTCATACACTTCAAGTATTTTTTCTCTGTCATACAATGCTGAAATCAGCATGATCAGCGTAGATTTCGGCAAATGAAAATTAGTAATCAGACTGTCAGTAATTTTCCATTCATATCCGGGATAAATGAATATACCTGTACTGCCGCTGCCTGCTTTTAGCTGCCAGCATTTCACTTCATCATTCCATCTAGCTGCACTTTCAACAGTTCTCGTGGATGTTGTTCCCACACTGATAATACGTCTCCCATCTCTCTTGGCTCTGTTTATTGTTTCAGCGGCCTCAGGGCTTATTGAGTATTCCTCAAAATGCATGTGATGTTCTTCAATATTCTTTACTTTAACAGGCCTGAATGTTCCAATCCCCACATGGAGAGTAACGTAGGCAAGTTCCACTCCCTTCTTTTCTGCTTTTGTGAGAAGTTCGTCTGTGAAATGCAATCCTGCTGTGGGAGCGGCAACCGATCCCTCTTCCCTGCAGTATACAGTCTGATATCTGTCTTTATCAGCATCGTCTGACGGTCTCTCAATATAAGGCGGAAGTGGCATGCTGCCTATTTCTTCGAGTCTTTCCATGAAAATGCCCTCGTATTCAAATCTGGCTATTCTGGTGCCATCCTGACCATAGTCCAGGATGTCCGCCTTAAGAAGCGGCTGTGTTTCCCTTTCATCGCCAAGCAACTGCCCGGTTCCAGGTCCACTGAACAAAACAGTATCTCCAGGTTTAAGCCTTCTGCCGGGCCTTACCATTACTTCCCACAGATCCTCACAGGCATCTCCTTTGTCATCAGTTCCCGACACACGTTTAATAAGAAGAAATTCTGCTTTTGCACCAAGGTGCTTGCCTTTTGTATCTTTAACTTCCTTTACACCAAAAAGCCTTGCAGGTATAACCTTACTATCATTAAGAACCAGACAGTCTCCTGGTTTCAGATATTCCAGGATATCTCTGAAATGACGATGTTCAGTTCTGATATCGCCCCATGAGCCATCTTCTATTCTATCCCTATGTACAACAAGAAGCCTGGAACTGTCCCTCTGGTCAGCAGGCTTCTGTGCTATTAATTCTTCCGGTAAATTATAATCGAAATCTTCTATTCTCATGTCTTTCCTTTCGTCTAAACGCAGACAAACAGTTTACATGTATATTATATTGGTGAAACCCAGTCAGGTCAAGGCTTTACACGTCCATCTCCAGCTGGTCATCCTCCTCTCCGCAGTACTCCAGACCCAGATGCCTGTAGGCCGCCTGTGAAACAACTCTGCCCTTCTTCGTCCTGTTCAGAAATCCTATCTGAATCAGATAAGGCTCATAGACATCCTCTATGGTTACTCTCTCTTCTCCGATTGATGCGGCAATGGTATCAATTCCAACAGGTCCGCCATCGAATCTGTCGATTATCGTCTTCAGAATTTCCCTGTCAAGATTCTCAAGCCCCATGAAATCCACACCCAGAGCATCGAGAGCGTTTCGCGTGATGTCAATGTCAATGCTTCCGCTTCCCCTGACCTGGGAGAAGTCACGGACTCTTTTGAGAATTCTGTTTGCCACACGTGGTGTTCCGCGTGATCTCCTGGCCATTTCAATAACGGACTGTTCATCAACCGGCACCTTAAGAAGTCCGGCCGTTCTTCTTATTATCTCGGCAAGCTCATCTGTGGTATACATCTCGAACTTGCAGCTTACACCGAATCTATCCCTGAGAGGTGCACTCAGACTTCCTGCTCTCGTTGTTGCCCCTATGAGGGTGAATCTGGCGATATCCAGCCTGATACTTCTTGCCGACGGTCCCTTGCCAATGATGATGTCCAGAGCATAATCCTCCATTGCGGAATACAGTACTTCCTCAACACTTCTGTTCAGCCTGTGGATTTCATCAATGAACAGCACATCGTTGTCGTTAAGATTTGTCAGAATTGCAGCCAGATCCCCTGCTCTCTCAATTGCAGGCCCCGAGGTAATCCTGATGTCCACTCCCATTTCATTGGCTATGATTCCGGCAAGGGTCGTCTTGCCCAGTCCCGGAGGACCATAGAAAAGCACATGGTCAAGAGGCTCCCCTCTCAGCTTTGCCGCCTCAATGAAAACCTTCAGATTGTCCGTTGCAGCCTTTTGGCCGATATAATCCTGCAAAGACTGGGGTCTCAAGGAAAACTCACTTCTCTCCTCGCCCTGTCCCATCTGTGCAGATGTTATTCTTTCTTCGTAATCCATATTTGTCCTCTCATGCAAAAGCAGGCGTCAGCTCCTGCTAAAACAGATTCTTAAGTGCTCGCTTGATATACTCTTCGGTAGTCAGATCCTTCTCTGCAATGCCTGCCAGGGCACTGGTTGCCTCTCCTCTCGAATAACCCAGGGCAATCAGAGCGTTAATCGCTTCGGTTCTTCCTCCCACAGGTGCAGCATCAATTCCTTCTGCAGGTGCATAAGGATCCACATTTCCTTCAGCGGAGAATTTGTCTTTCAGTTCCAGCACAATGCGTTCAGCAGTCTTTTTTCCGATACCGTTCGCACGTTGAAGAGCCTTTGAATCCTCAAATACAATCGCCTGCTTCAGCTGTTCCAGAGTAAATGCGGAAAGAATTGCAACTGCTGCCTTGGGACCAACGCCGCTGATTCCTATCAGCTTCCTGAACGCGTCAAGCTCACCCTTTCCAGAAAAACCAAACAGGCTCACCTCATCATCTCTCACTATCATTGTCGTGTGAAGGAGAACCTCTTCTCCTTCCGCACAGAGATATGCTCTCGTATTAGTCGGAACGTTAACGAGATAACCCACACCGTTAACATCCACAATCACGTATCCATTGCCCTTGTCGGCAATCTGTCCTCTGAGAAATCCTATCATTTGATTCTATCCTTTTATTATCATTCTAGTATCCGCCGTATGGCCGTGGCATATTGCCGCAGCCAGAGCGTCAGCCGTATCGTCCGGTTTCGGAACCGCCTTGAGATTCAGCATTGTCTTAACCATGAACTGAATCTGCTGTTTCTCGGCTCGGCCGTAACCTACAAGCGCCTGCTTGATTTCCAGCGGTGTATATTCCGCTACTTCAAGTCCGCCCTTTATGCAGGCAAGAATTGCAACTCCTCTTGCCTGACCCACATTGATTGCAGTAGTGGTGTTCGTATTAAAGAACAGTTTTTCAATGCTGGCAACTTCGGGCCTGTATTCTTCAATTATCTCCCTCAAGCCATCATACAGGGCCTCCAGCCTGTCGGGCATGTCCATGTCCTTCGGAGTAGTGACAGCTCCGTAATCCAGCGCTCTGAACCTGTTTCCGGTTTTTTCGATTATGCCCCATCCAAGAATGGCATAACCCGGGTCAATTCCAAGTATTATCATTGTTTCTCCCTTACCTGAGCCGATTATATCATACGAACAGACGTTTGTAAACAAATGTTTTTCTCATGAATACATAATTCATACAATGCATAAACAGTAAAATGTTGGAAACATTATTCCTTTATGTTATAATTGCCCTACAACATTTCGGCAATGTCATTTTTTTCGAAAATACACATGGGAGGAATCTTCAATGCGCATTTCAAGACAGAACAAAATACTGGAACTCATTGAGAATCATGAGATTGAAACACAGGACAAGCTGGTTGCCATGCTGAGAGACTACGGCTATGAGGTTACTCAGGCTACCATTTCGCGTGACATCAAGGAGCTGCAGCTGGTCAAGACACTTTCCTCTTCAGGGAAGTATAAATATGCAGCCTCATCCGGCGGAGACGGTCCCGTTCCCGACAGGCTTCATGACATTTACAGAAGCACTGTTCGTTCAATTGACAAGTCAGGAAACATCGTACTTCTCAAATGCCTTTCTGGCTGTGCCAACGCTGCAGGCGAAACCCTTGATTCAATGGGACTCCAGCATGTAATCGGCACCGTTGCAGGCGACAACACATTGCTGCTGGTTGTTGACGACCCGTCCAACACGGATTACGTTGTTGATTTTCTCGAAAAAATGCTCAACAAATAACAAGTCGAGGGGTTAGTAATGATTAGAAACATCAGGATTAGAAACTTTGCCATCATTGAAAATGTTGATGTGGAATTCAATGACGGGCTTAATATCGTTACCGGTGAAACAGGCGCCGGTAAATCTATTGTGATTGAAGCAGTGAGCCTGGCTCTTGGCAGCCGGGCGGACACTGCTTTTGTTCGTTCGGGGTGCGACAAGGCAACCATACAGATGGTGGCTGACTACGAAGGTGAAGAATATATCATCACACGTGAGGTTTCCTCGAACGGCCGAAGTACCTGTCGCATAAATGACGAGATTGTTACTCTGGGCACCCTGTCCGGTCTGTGCAGAAAACTGGCGGACATTCACGGGCAGTATGACCATCAGTCACTTCTGAATCCGGACAATCACATCCGTCTTGTGGATCTCTATCGCAAGGACAGGATAGTTCCCGCCAAAGGTTCAGTTGCTCTGTTCTTTGATGAGTACACGCATCTGAACAGTGAACTTGCAGGGCTTAAAGCTGATCAGTCCGAGGGTCAGAGGCAGAAGGACTTCATGGCGTATGAACTTCAGGAGCTTCGCGAAGCACATCTTCGAGAAGGTGAAGATGAGGAACTTGAAGAGGAAATCAAGCTCCTTCAGAACAGCGAAAAGATTTATGAAAATCTGGCAGGCGCATATCAGGTCGCTTCGGAAAGCGAGTTCTCTCTTCTTTCTGCAATGAAGCAGGTTTCCGACATGGTTGCCGACACCTCTGAATACTCGTCACAGCTTTGTGAACTGAGCAGGAGGATAACCGGTCTCTACTATGAATATGAAGACGCCTGTTCGGAAATAAGGGACTGCCGAGACAAAACAGTCTTTGATCCGGATGCACTCGACCGGGCAATCTCCAGAGCTGACATAATCAGCAAACTCAAAACAAAGCACGGCCGCACCATTCCTGAGCTCATTGAATACGCAGATGAACTTGAAGAGCGGCTGTCACATATTGAAAACGCCGACGATGAAATCAGGGCGCTTGAAGAAGAAATCAGAAAAACAGGCATTGCCCTTTCAGGTGCGTGCAACAAGTTGAGCGATGCACGAAAAGAAGCTGCATCCGAACTGGAAAAACTGATTTCGGAACAGCTCATGCAGCTAAACTTCAGCGACTCTGCCTTTGCAATTGATTTCAAAAAATCGGAGAACTTCAGCGAGGAAGGAACAGATATAGTTGAGTTCCTCATTACTACAAACAAGGGCGAACCTCTCAAGCCTCTGAGCAGAATCGCATCCGGTGGAGAAATGTCAAGAATCATGCTGGCATTCAAAAAAATCATTGGTGATTATGATGAAATACCGACAATGATATTTGACGAAATTGACAGCGGCATAAGTGGAATAGCCGCATCGGTTGTGGGCCGAAAGCTTCGTGAAATAGCACAGTCCCACCAGATAATCTGCATAACTCATCTGCCTCAGATTGCCGCGTACGGAACAAGCAACTATCGAATTTCCAAGCATTCCGATGATGCCATGACCTACACTACAGTCGAGGCACTCAGCGAAGACGAAAAGGTCTCCGAAATTGCCAGACTTCTCGGCGGAGAAAACATTACGGATACGACCCTTGCCTCCGCCAGAGAACTGATAGATGCATCAACACCGTAAAGAGCTGCACCAAATCAGAGATTTGGGCAGTTCATAACCGCGTTAGCCCAATTTGCGCGCGGTTCACATAAAAAAAGAACCGGTTATCCGGTTCTTTTATTTATCATGTTTTCCAGTTTATGCTTCCGGTTCTTCAGCAGGTGCTTCTTCTGCAACAGCTTCTTCAGCAGGTGCTTCTTCTACTGCAGGTTCTTCAGCAGGTGCTTCTTCTGCTGCAGCAGCCTTTTCAGCTTCGATTTCTTCCGGTGTTGGAGGCTCAACTGTTTCTCTGATGCTCAGGCTGATCCTCTTTCTGTCCTTATCGATCTCAAGAATCTTAACCTGTACAGTCTGTCCAACTTCCAGTTCATTGCCGATGTTTTCAACTCTCTTATGAGCTACTTCTGAAATGTGTACCAGTCCGTCAAGACCAGGTTCCAGTTCTACGAATGCACCGTATTCCTTAATCTGAACTACCTTGCCTTCGATAACCTGACCAACTTCATACTTCTCGTCAATGATGCTCCATGGTTCCGGAGTGTTCTGCTTCAGACCCAGTGAAATCTTTTCCTTTTCAGCGTTCATTGAAAGAACCTTAACATTGATCTTGTCGCCAATGCTCAGAACTTCCTGAGGGTGCTTGAGCTTGCCCCATGAAATCTCTGAAATGTGAAGCAGTCCGTCGATTCCGCCGATGTCTACGAATGCACCGTAGTCAGTGAATCTCATTACTGTACCTTCAACAACGTCGTCAACATTCAGCTTGTCCCAGATTTCCTTAACCAGCTTCTGTCTTTCTTCAGCCAGGAACATCTTGTGTGAGAATACAGCCTTTGTCTTTGCAGGATCAACTCTGAATACCTTTACTTCCATAGTCTGTCCAACAAACTCTTCTGCATCTACTACGAAATGATCTGAAAGCTGTGAAAGCGGAATGAAACCTGAAAACTCCTTGTACTCGGCAATAACGCCGCCCTTAACAGTTCTTGTAACCTTAACTTCAAGAACCGATTTATCTTCATATGCCTTAACTATTTCTTCCCAGTTGGCAATGTATTCTAATTTCTTGGTTGACAGTAAGATGCCGCCATCTCCGTCATCAGTCTTGATTACTTTAGCCTTGATTTCATCGTCTACCTTGTAAACATCTGCCAGGCTCTGTCCTTCTTCCAGACTTGCTTCTGACTTAGGCAGGATTCCATCTTTCTTGACTCCTAAATTGACAATAACTTCTCCTTCATTAACCTGATGTACTTTTCCGTCTACGATCTCCCCGTTTCTCGGCAGTTTCAGTGATTTGTCGATATCTACTTCTGACAGCAGATCCGCCATGGTTAATTCTTTGTTTTCACACATACTGGTAATAACCTCCTTGATTGTGTAGTCTGGCGTCGAGGCGCCAGCCACCGTTCCTATTTTATTACATTTTTTTACCTCGTGCAACGGTAAATCTTCTTTATTTTCAACAAAATAGGTACGTTCACAGTATTTTTTAGCTATCTCAAAAAGCTTTCCGGTATTGGAGCTCTTTTTGTCTCCTATTACTATCATGGCATCACTGTTTTTCGCAAGCTCAGCACATTCATTCTGGCGGTCTGCCGTAGCGCTGCATATGGTGTTGTGCAGTTCAAAATCAACGCCCTGTTTTTCAAGAGAAGCCCTTACCTCATCCAGCATTTCCTGTCTGATTGTAGTCTGCGCAACCACGAAAATTTCTTCTGCAAAGGCAGGACATTTCCCGTCGCATATGACTGCCGGTTTATCCTCTCTGCACCAGCCCGCAATGCCCTTAACTTCAGGGTGATTCTCGTCACCGACAATGAACACCTGCTTCTCCGTTTCGCTAACCAGTCTGTGGATTTTCTCAACAAAAGGACAGGTTGCATCAACCAGTTTAATGCCCTTCTGTTCAGCCAGTTCATAAACCGACCTCGGCTCTCCGTGGGAGCGGATAATTACCGTGTCCCCCTCACCGGCTTCATCCAGACTGCCGATTACATGTACACCCTTTTTTTCAAGGTCTGCCACAACGATGTCGTTATGAATGAGAGGTCCAAGCGAAAACACTTTTTCCCCTGCAATCTGCTCCGCCATTTCTATTGCTCTCTTCACTCCAAAGCAGAAGCCTGCGGTTTCTGCCACGGTTATTCTCTTGTCGTCAAAATTATCTGCCATTCTTTTTATCTATCTCTCTCAGTTCCTCAAGATACTTTTTGAATGCGCCTTCGCTTCCGTTTTCACCCGGCTCATAATAACGAACACCTTCTTTATAGAGGTTGTCCGGCAGGTACTGCTGTGTCACGTATCCGCCATAGGCGTGAGGATATTTGTAGTCCAGTCCCCTGCCCAGCTTGGCTGCGCCGCCGTAGTGGGAATCCATGAGATGAGCCGGAACGTCGTCTATCTTTCGCGAATGAATGTCTGACAGAGCAGCGTTCAGCGCCTCGTTCGCCCTGTTGGATTTAGGGCATGAAGCCAGCAGAACCGTCGCCTCCGCCAGAGGTATCTGCGCCTCGGGGAAGCCTATCATCTGAGCCGCCTGCACACATGAAGTCACGATGGAAATGGCGTTCGGGTATGCCATTCCAATATCCTCAGCCGCCATTACCATGAGCCGCCTTCCTATCATCATCTCATCGGCGCCCCCGTCAATGAGGCGGGCCAGATAGTGAATGGCCGCATCCGGATCTGATCCGCGAACTGATTTCTGCAGTGCTGAAAGCAGGTTGTATTTATCCTCTTCCTTGTCGTAGAAAGTAGTCTGCTTTTGCATCGCCTCTGCGACTATTGATTTGTCCAGTGTCTGCCCCTCGGAAAGATTGTCAACAATGAATCCCAGGGCATCCAGAGCAACTCTGCAGTCGCCGCCGGCCATCTTTGCCAGTATTGTCAGGGCTTCTTCATCGTATGACACGCCAAGCCCTCCGAAGCCCTTTTCACAATCCTCAAGAGTACGCTTCAGAATCGTCAGAATGTCCGTGTAGTCGAGGCGTTTGAATTCATATATGTTGCGGACGCGGCTGATAATCGCATTGTTTATTGAGAAATACGGATTCTCCGTTGTGCTTCCGATAAACTTGACAATGCCCTCCTCGATGGCCTTGAGCAGAGAATCCTGCTGAAGCTTGTTCCATCGGTGAACCTCGTCCACGTAAAGCACCGTGGTTTCCTTCATGAGGCCGTGAAATCTGTCCGATGCGTTTTTCAGAATTTCCTTCAGCTCCTTGACACCGGTTGTGGATGCATTTATCTCAACAAAACTGCCGTCCAGTTCTCCGGCTATAATGCGGGCCAGTGTCGTCTTGCCGGTTCCGCTTGGCCCGAAGAAAATGGCCGATTCAAAAGTCTTGTTTCTTATTGAATTGTAGAACAGCGAACCCTCGCTCATGAAGTGCTTCTGTCCGACGAAGCCCTCCAGTCTGTCAGGGCGCATCTTTGTGCTAAGTGGTATCATTTCCGCCTCCGTCTTTGTTCTGCAAAAGCAGTATAAGGCATTATACACTAAAAAACGGGCTGAGTCATCTCAGCCCGTTTCGTTTAATTATTAGTCAAAGAATGTTTCTGTCTTTTCTTCCATCAGGTACTTGTTGAGAGTTTCTTCTACGTCAAGTTCATGATCAGGAATCGGTGGATCCGTCTTCTTTCCAATGAAGAAGAGGATTGCTCCGCCTACAATGCAGATTGCACCGGCAATTGCCAGCACGTTCTGAACCTGTGGAATGCAATTACAGAATACATCGTAATCGTCAGGGCCCCATTCGCCCCAGCTGATTTCGTACCATCTCAGCCAGAACTGTCCGAAGAATGCCATGACACCTGCAAATACCGCAAATGCACCGATTCTTACAGTATCACCCTTGGCAAGACCGAGACCGTTAGTCGGATTGTTTTCAGGATCTGTTACGCACAGTCCGCCGCAGGTCTTCTTGAAGATGATGTAAGCGATAGGACCTGTGCAGATTGCAATCAGACCTGTTGCCAGATAGTCTGTTCCGTTAACAAGCAGTGCGAAGATTGAAATAACAATCGGGAATCCGCAGTAGTAAATCAGTGCTTTCTTGCCGCCGGCGATTACATACAGGTTTCTCTTCTTTCTCTCTTCAACAGGAAGCTTGCTTCTCAGCTTAATAACTGAGATTGGCAGGATGATGTACAGTGCCAGCATGAATACTACTTCCATTGATACCAGAGTAGTGA
>JAKSSH010000032.1 GCA_024403155.1 Clostridia bacterium
GAGCCAGCTTCCAGAGGAAGGCCAGCATGGCACTTTCGCCTCCCATGGTTGCGTCGACATAATTGAAACCGATGCCGTTATAGTGGGATACACCCGCAATAAGAGTGAGAGTCAGAACCAGTCCGGTGCCCACAAGCACACGGACAATTTTATTAGCAACGTCGCTGAAGCCTTTAATGCGAATCTGCTCAAAACCTTTGGCTGTTATCGTACGGCCGTAGCAGAACATACGGCCAATCAGAGTAGCCCCAAGGGCAACAATTATTACTTTGATAAGAACCTCCGAAGCAAGGCCGGTTTCCTTCAGTGCCGCCATGGCAACGCTGTCGGAAGTAGAGCCGGCATCGGTGATTCCGCCGGTCAATTCAAAGTGAAAATCAACATATGAAATCCGAGCCAGATGTGCAATGCCCCAGGTCATGAAGCTTGCAATGGCTGAAGGGATAATGGCAATCAGTTCGCTTCCGGAAAGTATCAGCACCTCCACACCGAAGATTGCTCCGGCAACAGGTGCGTTCAGAATAGCGCAAAAGCCGGTCGCCATGCCGCAGGCCAGAGGCACGTGTCTCATACCCGGTTGTGTAAAGATGCCTGCGCGGTCGTCATGGGCAGGGTCGCCCGAGGCTCCAATCCATCCTGTGGAATAGATGCCCAGTGTTCCACCTATCTGAAGAGCAGAACCAACACGGCCAACGGAACCTCCAAAGAGGTAAGCCAGAGAAGTGCTGATAAAAATCAGTGGGGCAAGCCACAGAGAAACCTGGTTTGAGCCGAGATTGGCTTTGCGGGATACGGAGCTTTTGTTCAGCACCGGATCTCCGTGGAGGCATCTGAACAGAGCATCCGTACACAGATCTTCCCCCGCACGAAATTTATCGTACAGGAGCACCACAAGAACTCCTGCTGCAGGCAGCACGAAAAGCAGCCAGTCGTCTGCGTGGAATGTTCTGTCGCAGAGAGTTGTTACCCATGCGAAAAGAACGCAGGCTGCGCCGCATGCCACACCGCAGATCAGGCCGCAGAGAATCATCTGGCCGAATAATTTATTTGTAAGTTTCTTGGCTGTACTTTCCATAACTCGTACAGTATAGCACAAAAGTGTGGTACAATGAGTGCATGAATAAAGGAAACGTAATTTTACTGTTAACGGCGGCAATATGGGGCTTCAGTCTGGTGGCACAGAAGGCAGGCATGGACTGCATGGGACCATGGAGTTTCACCGCAGTGCGCTGCACTCTGGCGGGAATCTGCCTGCTTCCGATAGCAGCATATCTGGATAAAAAGAGAAAACAGGAGCAGCCGGATTTTGATGCAAAATCAGACACACGCAGCACAATTCTTCCGGCCTTCTGGTGTTTCATATTTCTTGAGGGAACCACAATGTTTCAGCAGTTCGGACTGCTGTGGACAGGTGTTGGCAAAGGGGCCTTCATAACAGCGTTCTATATTTTCCTGACTCCCGTATTTGGACTTTTCCTGAAGCAGAGAATTACCGGAAGAACATGGGCGGCAGTTGTAATAGCAATGATTGGACTGTTCCTTATTACAATGACAGGTCCAATGAGTGCTGAGGACAAGGGCATTAACTTCGGAGATGTTCTTATGTTTCTGGCGGCCTTTGCATATGCGGGATACATTCATGCAGTAGACAGAGCAGGTGTCACCAACATAGCCAAACTGTCCAGCATGCAGTTCTTTATGATAGGGCTTTCAAGCTTCATCCCGTCCTTTATTTTCGAGGCGGGAGATATAACCTGGGAGCACTGCATGATCAGCCTGATTCCGATTCTGTATGCCGGAGTAATTTCAGCAGCAGGCGGATTCACGCTGCAGATGGTGGGACAGAAATTTACAGAACCAAGTGCGGCATCAATTATTCTCAGTTCGGAAACGGTATTTTCCCTGTTTGCAGGATGGATCTTTTTCCACGAGATATTAACGCCGCTTGAATATGTGGGATGCGCAATCATGGTTATTGCAATAGCCATGACGGTGCTGCCGGAGAAAAGAACATGAGCAGAGCAAGTGATCAGATTCGCAAGACTATCGCGAAGCACAACTTGATAGAGAAGGGCGACCATATCATTCTGGGGCTCTCAGGGGGCCCGGATTCAGTGTGTCTGTTTGATGTGCTCATGGAACTGGCAGAGGAGATGAATCTCACCATTCATCCTGTTCACATTAATCACAAATTCAGACCCGGAGCTGCAGAGCGTGATCAGAAGTACGTTGAGGACTTATGCAAAAGCTATGGAGTTCCATCACAGAGTTATGTGATTGACTGCAACGCTCTGGCGGAGGAGCTGGGAATGACCAGCGAAGAGGCAGGAAGGAAAGCGCGCTACGACGCGTTCTTCGAATGGGCAGATACCATTTACAGCAAGACCGTTCTAAGCCCTGAGCCCGGCTGTGCGCCCAAAATTGCTGTGGCACAGAACGCTGACGATCAGGCGGAAACCGTGCTGTTCAGAATCCTGAGAGGAACCGGAACCGATGGACTTGCAGGCATCGCCTATGAAAGAGAAGAGCGCAGGGGAGATAGAAGCTTTAAGGTGATCAGACCGTTGCTGGACACATGGCGGGTGGATATTGAGGCCCATTGCCGGGAGAAAAATCTGAATCCCGTAATCGACCATACCAACAATGAGGAAATCTATTCTCGAAACAAAATCAGATTGGACTTGCTCCCACACATAGAAGAGAAATATAATAGTAATATTAAGGAAGGTCTTGTTCGACTTGCAGGCATTGCTGCAGTGGACAGGGAATACATCTGGAAGGAAACCGAGGAGGCCTACAGCAGTCTTAGGGTGATGAAGGATTCGGCGGGCATGCCGTTCGGTTCTGAGAAAATCGTACTGGAGCGTGAAGGTCTGGCACAGTGCCATGAGGCAATCAGGCACAGACTTATTTTCAAAGCCTTTGGAGAGATTGGACTTGAAAAGGATATAACTGCCGAACGTCTGGAAGCGGCAGATAATATCATAGAGAAAATACAAAGCAAAAAAACAGTTGAATTCCCGCACGGATACAAAATGACTGTGGGGAAGGGAAGAGTTACATTTGAAAGGAGATAACCAATGAAGAAATTTATCGCACTGCTGATGGCAGCAATGATGGTATTTGCATTTACTGCTTGCGGCTGTCAGGACAAGGAAGCGTCAGCGGACACTTATTTCGAAAAGACCGGAACAGTAACCGCTGTTGGCGGCGGAAACATGACAATCGAAACTAAGGCCGGAGAGAATATTGCATTTGATATCTCCGATGCCAAGATCGATGCAGATGCAGATATCGATGTTGATGATATTGCAACGGTTTACTACTCCGGAGAAGTTGAAGGTGTAGATGCAACTAACTGCACAGTATATGAAGTGTATGTTCAGAAGGGTGAACTGCATGAAATGAAGGGTATCCTGAAGGGCGGCGATCCTGCCGAAGGAACAATGATTATTGAATGCGATGGCGTTCAGTATGAATTCAATATCATTCAGGCTGAAAGACACTACTCAAACGGCATTGCAATCGGTAACGAAATCACTATCAAGTACACAGGCAAAATCGTTGGAACAGACACAACAAAGGCTAACGTTCGCGTGGTAATTGATACTGATGACAACACAACAAAGGAAAAAGAAAATGTAAAGGTTAAGGCTGTTAACGAAACCGTTTGGACAACCTGCACAGTAAATGTAAGAACAGGCAGCACATCAGCATCAAAGACTGTTGCTACATTGAAGGAGGGCACTAAGCTTACAAGAACTGGGATCCTCAGTGACGGATGGAGCAGGGTGACTTACAAGGGTAAAGACGAATATATCGCATCACAGTTCCTGACAAAAAAGAATCCTGAGCATAAGCCAACAACAAAGTCTACTACTGCATCAACCACAAAAGCAACAACCAAATCAACAACGGAATCAACAACTGAATCAACAACTGAATCAACAACTGAATCAACCACTGAATCAACCACTGAGTCCACAACGGAATCAACAACCGAAGCACCGGTTCCACCAGTAAATACGATGAAGGGCAAAATTGGTGAAGGTTCATCAATGAACACTCTGGAGCTGGTAACAGCAGACGGCAAGACACTGACCTTTGGAATCACTGATGAGACAAGAGTTGATATTGCTCACGGAGCGACAATCGGCATGAAGATCATAATTGAATACGAAGGCGAAATCGTTGGAGACGATACCAGCAAGGTCAAGCTGATCCACATTTGTGAGGATCCGGAATAATAATGCAAAAGCAGACTGAAAGGCGCTACAAAGTAGCGCCTTTTTTATTGTAGCAAAAGCCTTTTTGTTGAAAAATTAGGGTTTTTATGGTAAAATAACCTACAAAATTTGTTAAACAACAACAAAAGCGGAGGATATAGAGTTTGAAAAAGGGTAATTTAAAGAAAAATCTAGTTGTATATGTACTGATTTTCGCGCTGGTACTGGGCTTTTTCTGGTTCTTCAGTGGTGACAAGGAAGCCGGCATGAAGCAGATCAAGACATCAACCATGGTTAACCACCTGAAGGATAACGAGGTTGAGAGCATCAATGTTACGGATACCAAGCTGACAGCACAGCTGGAAGATGGCAGTACGGTTTACTGCTATGTAAACAGTGCAGTTGACATGAGCTTCCTGTACGAAGAATATATCGTTCCACAGGTTAACGAAGGCAACCTGAAGCTGGACAGTGATCCACCTAAGGAAGAATCCATCTGGCTGACACTCCTGCCGACACTTGTGATGATTGCAATCATGGTTGCATTCTTCGTGTTCATCATGAGACAGAACGGCGGTGGCGGCAAGGCCATGTCATTTGGCAAGTCAAAGGCAAGACTCCAGAAGGGTGACCAGAAGAAGGTTACATTCAAGGATGTTGCCGGACTTAAGGAAGAGAAGGAAGAACTTGAGGAAATCGTAGACTTCCTGAAGCATCCTGCCAAGTACAATTCCCTGGGAGCAAGAATTCCTAAGGGCATTCTGCTGGTGGGTCCTCCGGGAACCGGTAAAACATATATTTCAAAGGCAACTGCAGGTGAAGCGGGAGTTCCGTTCTTCATCATCAGTGGTTCCGAATTTGTAGAGATGTTCGTTGGTGTAGGTGCATCAAGAGTAAGAGACCTGTTTGACCAGGCAAAGAAGAATGCGCCGTGCATCGTATTCATAGACGAAATTGATGCTGTTGGACGTAAACGTGGTGCCGGACTTGGCGGCGGCCATGATGAAAGAGAACAGACGCTGAACCAGCTGCTGGTTGAGATGGATGGTTTTGCAGAAAATTCAGGAATCATAATCCTGGCTGCAACCAACAGACCTGACGTGCTTGACCCTGCACTTCTGAGACCGGGCAGATTCGACAGACAGATTGTTATCGGAACTCCGGACATCGTAGGAAGAGAAGAAATCTTCAGGGTTCACTCACGTAACAAGCCTCTTGGTGAGGACGTTGATCCGAAGGTTCTGGCAAGAAGAACTCCGGGATTCACTCCTGCAGACATTGAGAACATGCTGAACGAAGCAGCACTGCTGGCTGCCCGTCGTAACGGCATGATTATCCGCATGGAAGAAATAGAAGAAGCAATTACAAAGGTAATTGCAGGCCCTGAAAAGAAGAGCAGAGTTATTTCAGAAGACGAGAGAAAGCTGACTGCATTCCACGAAGCAGGACACGCGGTTGTTGCTCACGTGCTTCCTAAGACTGACCCTGTTCATCAGATTACAATCATACCTAGAGGCCGTGCAGGCGGATTCACGATGATTCTCCCTAAGGAAGATAAGTACTATGGCACAAAGGAAGAAATGCGTGAACAGATTATCCACCTGCTGGGCGGTCGTGTGGCAGAAAAGATTACTCTTGATGACATTTCAACCGGAGCATCAAACGATATTCAGAGAGCAACAGACATTGCCCGCGAAATGGTAACCAAGTATGGCTTCAGTGATAAGCTTGGTCCTGTAAACTACAGCAACGCTGACGAAGTGTTCCTGGGTAACCAGATTACTTCAACAAAGGCATACTCGGAAGAAACTGCAAACGAAATCGACGAAGAAATCAAGGCAATCGTTGAGGAAGCTTATGATGCAGCAATGACAATTCTGGAAGAGCACAAGGAACAGCTTACTGCAGTTGCCGAGGGACTTCTTGCCATCGAAACTCTGGACGGAGATCAGTTCGTTGAACTGTATGACGGAACCAAGACTCCGGACCAGCTGGCTGAAGAACAGAAGGTAGTGAAGGAAGAGCGTAAGGCTAAGGATAAGGAAGAGGCCAAGGAAGCTGTTAAGCAGAGAAAGATTGCCAAGCAGAAGGCTAGAGAAGAGGCCGAAGCCAGGAAGCAGGAAGCTCTGGAAGAACTTTCAGAAATGATAGAAGAGCAGGGAAAGAACGCCAAATTCAAGCCAAGAATCATGACGTACAATGACATGACTCACAACCCCGAACCTGTAAAAAAGGAAGAAGAGGTGGCTGATGCAGAGTTTGAATCGGTGGCAGAAGAAAAAGCTACAGACGGGCTGATATCCGAAGATGAAACAGCTGACGAAAAGGACCAGGTGAAGAAGGATGAAACTGACAGTTAAAGATTGCCTTGAATTAGAGGTGTTCAAGAATGCCAGAGTTCTTGCCGGGGAAGTTGGCCTTGCCAACGAGGTGAAGCTGATTTCCGTGCTGGATATCAGTGAGGTGAAGGATATGGAGCTCCTGGGTTCAGATACGGATGAGATCTATCTCACATCCTTTCTGACCGTGAAGGACGACGTGGCAAAACAGTGTGAGATTATCAGAGGTATAGCCGGAAGAGGCTGTGCGGCCCTGGCTGTTTTTCACGTGGGCAAGGTCCTGAACAAGATTGACGGGCAGGTGCTGGCGGCAGCAAACGACGCAGGACTGCCTTTGCTTCAGATGCCTGCAGAGGCCACATATCCGCAGGTTATTTCCAAGATTATGGATGAGGTCCTCTACGGAGACAACTTCAGAAACAGCCTCATCAGCAATACCGTTTACCACCTGCTGAACTTCGAGAGACATTCAAGCTTTCAGTCAGCAGTCAGAGAAGCTGCCATCAGCAACGATTTCCAGCTGATTGTAATGAGTGAGGATTTTAATCCTGTGCTTACGGTTGAAACCCGCCACAGAGCAACTATTGCCGATGCAATCCGCCTGGGGCGCCAGAGAAATGTTGAAGGCACATCCAACAAGATTTATACAATGATTGATGTTAACGGCGTTCTCACTTACTGGGGTCCGGTATCGATAGGCGCAGACAAATACTACATGTTCATTGTAGACAACGAAGATTCATACACCGCCGGCGAAATCACCAAGCTGGCAGAGATTATAGAGCTGGCAATGGGTATGTGGAAGTATACTCCGGAGCGTGATGCGAAATCAGAGTTCATCAGGGCGCTCATCCGTGGCAACAAGTCTCTGGCCTACACACTGCAGAGTGAATCCGGCCTTAGCGGCGGAGACATTGTAAGCGTGTTCATGGCCAAGGGAATCGATCGCGAAACAGAGGAGTCGGCTTTTGCCAGATTCGAAAACAGGACAGGCCTGGAGATTCTGAAGATTGCCGAAGAGGAAGAAACCTACGGCATGATTCTCCGTACAGAGGAAATTGATGCAAAAGCAGACTGCCAGGCAGATTGCACCAGCCTGTTCAGTGAAATCAAGGCTGGTGAAGGAATAAGGATTTTCCACGTGACGGGTCTTGGCGGAATCGAAGGCGCAGGTGATGCCTACAGACTTATTTCGGAAACATGGGCATTTGTTCAGAGCGTATTTCCGTATAAGCGCGTATTTACCAAGTACGATCTGGCGCTGGTTAACAACTGCATTAACATTCAGCTTCAGGGTGGCTTCGTTAAGAAGAACTATCTGGAACTGCTGGAGCCGTTCAATGCTCTGGGGGAACACAAGGGCGCACAGCTTTTGGATACTCTGGAGACATTCGTTCTGGATGCAGGAATGAACAGCGGCAAGACTGCGGAGTTCATGGAGATTCACGCCAACACGGTTCAGTACCGCCTTAAGAAGATCAACGAGATGCTGGGTGTGGAAGTAACAGGCGGAAGAGTAATTCCAGGGCTCACAATGGCTCTGGCTCTGAAGAGACTGGAGAGATCCGTAAGCTAGCGGAGGCAGGCAGCAAAGCAAGACTGTCTTTGCAGCATAGCGACTTTATCTGAATAGAGCAACAAATATTTGTATACTTTTTGTTTTTAGCAAGTTCCCCCTTATAAAAAGGGGGGATTTTCTGTATAATAAGAACGATGAAAAAGTTAATTATTTTTGGAATAAAGGAGAGATAGGATGTATTTCAACTATTTAGACAAAGCTGACCCTGAAGTGGCTGCTTCCATCAGACGCGAAATTAATCGTCAGGAAACAAAGATCGAAATGATCGCTTCCGAAAACTTCGTAAATTATGAAATCATGGAAGCTGCAGGCAGTGCACTTACTAACAAGTATGCAGAAGGTTATCCTGGAAAGAGATACTACGGAGGATGCGAATTCGTAGACGAGGTTGAACAGCTGGCAATCGACAGAGCATGCAAACTGTTTGGTGCAGATCATGCAAACGTACAGGCGCACTCCGGTGCAAATGCTAACACTGCTGTATATCAGGCAGTTCTGGACTATGGTGACACAGTACTGGGCATGGACCTTTCAAACGGCGGACACCTTTCACATGGATCCCCTGTTAACATTTCAGGTAAGTCATACAATTTCGTAGCATACGGACTTGGTGAAGATGAAAGAATCGACTATGACAACGTTAGAGAAATGGCTAAGCAGCACAAGCCTAAGCTTATCGTAGCCGGCGCGTCAGCTTATCCACGTGCAATCGACTTCAAGACTTTCAAGGAAATCGCAGACGAAGTAGGAGCACTGTTCATGGTTGATATGGCACACATTGCCGGTCTGGTAGCAGCTGGTCTCCACGAGAATCCGGTTCCATATGCAGACATCGTAACAACAACAACTCATAAGACACTGAGAGGACCAAGAGGTGGAATGATCCTTTGCACAGAAGAGCTGAAGAAGGCTATCAACTCAGCAATCTTCCCGGGACTCCAGGGCGGACCTCTCATGCACATAATCGCAGCCAAGGCAGTATGTCTCCACGAGGCAATGCAGCCTGAATTCAAGGAATATCAGCAGCAGGTAATCAACAACGCTCAGGCGCTGGCAGCAGGCATGAATGCTCATGATTTCGAACTGGTATCCGGCGGCACTGACAACCACCTGATTCTGGTTAAGCTCCTGAACAAGGACATCTCCGGAAAGAAGGCAGAAAGACTTCTGGACGAAGCAAACATCACAACTAACAAGAATGCAATCCCTAACGACCCTCGTAAGCCAATGGTTACTTCAGGTCTCAGAATGGGAACTCCTGCAATGACTTCAAGAGGATTCAAGGAAGATGATGTTAAGCTGGTAACAGATGCCATTGCACTGGTAGTTGACAGCAAGGGCGAAGATGAAGCCAAGATGGATGAAGCAAGAGCAATCGTTAAGTCACTGACTGACAAGTATCCGCTCCACAAGAACTTCCCTTACTAAAAACATGAAATAGAATGACGTTCAATACAAGACACTGAAGCCTGGCAGACTTTTCAAGGGAATTAGAAAGCTGCGTTGCAACTGCAATGCAGCTTTTTTGTTGCCGGAAGTCACTCCTGCCAGGTGCCGAAAAAGCCCCTGAAATATAATGTATACAAGGATTTAATGGTTGAATTTATTGGGTGTTTGAGATACACTAACTGTGGTATGTTGTCTTCACGTCACTGCACTAAAGGGGATGTGAAGTTAATGTGCTGCTCGCAAGAGGAAAAATATCCAAAATACTTTTAAATTATTAGGAGGAAGTAACTAATGAACAAGCTTGAACAGCTCCTCGAAAAGAAAGAACACAATAGACTTGGCGGAGGAGAAAAGAGAATCGAGTCACAGCATGCTAAAGGAAAGCTGACTGCTCGTGAAAGACTTGACATCCTGTTCGACGAAGGATCATTCGTAGAGATCGACACATTTGTTAAGAACAGATGCCCGTTCTACGGAATGCCTGAAAAGGATATGCCGGGAGATGGCGTAGTAACAGGATACGGCCAGATAGATGGCAGACTGGTATTTGCTTTTGCACAGGACTTCACAGTTGGTGGAGGATCACTGGGTGAATACCACGGTGAAAAGATTGTAAAAGTACAGGGAATGGCTCTGAAGATGGGAGCTCCAATCGTTGGTCTGCAGGACTCAGGTGGAGCAAGAATCGAAGAAGGTGTAGCGCCGCTTTCAGGATTCGGTAAGATTTTCCATAACAATACAATTTCTTCAGGCGTTATCCCTCAGATTTCAGTAATCATGGGACCATGTGCAGGCGGTGCTGTATATTCACCGGCAATTACAGACTTCGTATTCATGGTTGACCAGACATCACAGATGTTCATTACCGGACCTAACGTAATAAAGACAGTAACAGGTGAAATCATCACTTCAGAAGCACTGGGTGGAGCAAGAACTCATAACACTATTTCAGGTGTAGCACACTTCATGGGAGCTAACGATGAGGACACTCTGATGCAGGTTAAGGAACTGCTCACTTATCTGCCTTCAAACAACAAGGAAATGCCACCTGTATATGAATGCACTGATGACGTTAACAGACTCATCCCTGAGTTCAACGACATCATTCCTGAAAACCCTAACAAGGCATATGACATGTATGACATCATCAGAGGAATCGCTGACGATGGCAAGTTCTACGACGTAAGTGCAATGTATGCTAAGAATATCATCACTTGCTTCATCAGAATGGGCGGTCAGACAGTTGGCGTTATCGCTAACCAGCCGGCAGTTGGTGCTGGATGCCTGGACATCAACGCATCAGACAAGGCAGCAAGAATGGTAAGAAGATGTGATGCATTCAACATTCCTGTTCTTACACTGGAAGACGTACCTGGATTCCTTCCTGGATCAAATCAGGAACACGGCGGAATCATCAGACACGGTGCTAAGCTGCTGTACGCTTACTGCGAAGCAACAGTACCTAAGGTAACAATGATTCTCAGAAAGGCATATGGCGGAGCTTACATCGCTATGTGCAACAAGGAACTGGGATCAGATATGGTTATGGCATGGCCATCAGCACAGATTGCTGTAATGGGCGCTGAAGGTGCTGTAAACATCATGTCATCAGTTAAGGCTGAACTTAAGACAGCAGAAGATCCGGAAGCTCTGAGAAAACAGAGAATTGACGAATATGAAGAGCTGTTTAACAATCCTTACTATGCAGCAAGCCTCGGCTATGTTGACGATGTAATCGAACCGGCAACAGCTCGTCAGAGAATCATCAGCGCGCTGGATATGCTGAAGACTAAGAAAGAAACACTGCCGCCTAAGAAGCACGGCGACATTCCACTCTAAGGAGGTGACAGCATGAGTTTAATGGAAATCTTTTCAGATCCGAATACTATCCATTCACTGTCATTCGGAGATAAAATGCTGGCATCCACAATTACCATGATTATGGGTCTGGGAAT
>JAKSSH010000033.1 GCA_024403155.1 Clostridia bacterium
GGAGACGAAAGCATCAGTGCAATTGGAGGCATTGGTTCATATGCAGTTTTAAAAACGAATTACAATCCATGTAATGTCTATATAAGCGGCGGCAACATAAAGTGTGGCGACGGTACCAAGGACGGAGTCTGGGGAAATCCTAAGAACGTAAAGAACGGAATAGATGTTTTCTGGACGAAGATAGGTCTAGAAGGCTGTGCTTCAGGCAAGGACATAAGCAAGGCGGAGTTTGACAGTCTAGGCTACACCTATGGACTGCAGGATGTTAAGACTCTTGATTCTGGCAGTGAACCGAAGAACGGAACTGTCTGGTTCTATCTGCCTGAAGATCAGAGCATTACAAGGGCAGATGCAAAGGCAGAGTCAGGTAATGATACAGTATACTGCGGAGATGTTAAAGCAAAGGCCGCCGGCATGCTTTATCCTGCAACGAAGATCACACTTAAAGCTCTGGAAGAAGGGGACAAAGGCAGCGATGGAACCGCATATATTGCCAAGGGTCTTACGGAACTTCATAGTGTAACCGAGCCTAAAGTTGCGGGGTATACAATTGAAAGCTATTCTCTGGAAAAGGGCAGCGCAGAAAGTCTGATAGTAAACAAAAAAACTGAACTCCGTGCAGGTGTTTCGGGATATACAGATGAGACCGGCAAATGGATGCATGAGTCTGTTTCTGAAGGATTGACATTCTATGCTGTGAAAAAACCAATTAATTTCAAAATACATTTTGATCCTAACAAACCTGCAGAATCTGCAGAAGAACCAACAGGAAATGTCGAGGATATAAACATACAATATGGTATTCCTCAGGACCTGCCGAACAGCGGATTCAGTATTGAAGGATACGGGTTTAAATACTGGAACAAATCAAGAGGTGACAGCTTTATAGTAGATAAAGATACGGCCTGCCGGCTTACAACCAACCAGGGGGAGACTGTAACAGTTTATGCTATCTGGGAAGCACAGACCTACAAAATAAAATATAACGATGATCAGGGGAATATAATCGAAGACACACCTGAAATAAAATACAATCAGCATGTAAAACTTCAGTCCGCAGAGTCACTGGGATTCAGAAAGGACGGGCATCACTTTGGAGGCTGGACAACATCGGCCATGGGATCCTTCTATGATGACGAAGAAGAAATATGTAATTTATGTACTGTTAATGATGACGATACATTGACAGGCAAAACTCTGACAGCAGTATGGATTCCTGATTCTGTTGTATCTGTTGCAGTAACGAATGATGGCGTGCCGGTTACAGACTTGGATGGTAAAATCACGCTTAATTCCACATCAGGAACGAAAATAGAAAATCTGAAATATAATAGCGACAGCGGATGTTATGAGGAAAAGGGTGTACCTGACGGCAGATACAACATATCAATAGAGGGCTACAATACAGACGGATGCATAATTGATGTCGATAAGGCAACCGGCGGACACGCAGTGCTGGATTACTACACAGTATCTGCCAGTACCTGCGGGCCGGGAAGCGATAAAGCTTTCGTAAGCATCGCGGAGACTGCACCTGAAAAGACACAGTCAACACAGAGCTTATCTGCAGCAGCCACAGACAACACCAAGACTCTGGAAAAGATTCTGGACAACACAAGCATTTCAATCAGCACAGAAGTCACAGACGATGATTATGTCTTTGGCGGATACACGGCCAGTGGAGTTCAGCCGCAGTGGGATCCGAACAAGGCAGTTCAGACAATAACAATTCAGGGGCAGACTCAGATATCTGCAAATATAAGGCAGAAGCAGTATAAGATTGCTTTTGCGAAAAATGCTGATGACGCCACTGGAGACATGAAAGAAATGGAAATGACCTGCGGGGTGGAAAGACACCTGCGGGCCTGCGACTTTGAGAGAGAAGGTTATGAATTTGCAGGATGGACCACAACTGAAAAGTGGAAGGGAACCACATACAAGGATTGCCAGAAGGTGAATGATCTTACAACTGAAGATGGAGCCACAGTTACCCTTTATGCCCAGTGGAATCCGGATCCGTATTTTATAGATTTTGACGATAACGGAAGTCTGGGACTGATGCTTTCCCAGAAGTGTTTCAGGGATCTGGAGTCTGAGATTTCTCCTAATGAGTACTACATGCCGGCATATCACTTCACCGGCTGGAATACTGAGGATATGGGCACGGGTACATCCTATGCCGACAAGGCTCGGGTTCTTAATCTTGCGCATTCCAAGGATGAGAGAGTTACCCTTTATGCCCAGTGGGAGCACGATAAATACACAATCAAATTCAAGGCCAACGGCGGCAAGGGAAAGATGGCTGATCAGGTAATGTACAGCCGGTGCTTATTTCCTCTTGATCTGAACAGATTTACCAGAAGCGGCTACAAGTTTGTGGGCTGGAGCGTTGCCAAAAACGGTCACGGTTACAGCTACACTGACGGTGCAGAAGTAATAGATCTTGCAAAGCCAGGTCGCAGCGTTACCCTCTACGCTCAGTGGCTAAAGAGTGGGGATTACAGCAGCGATACAGGAGATAATTCGAAGCTTATTCTGGCAGCCATACTGACAGGTGCGGCTCTTGCTGCAGGACTTACAGTTGTGTTTATCAGAAGACGTGAAAAATATAAATGTTAATAGTTTATAGGCCGGCAGATATACTGACGGTCTATTTGTTTTTTGAAGACAATTAGGCTATAATATAGTCTGTATGAATATGTTAATTTAGAAGGAGCATCAATGTTATTAGCAGAATTACTCAAAGAGTTAAAATATGAAGTTATTGCAGGAAATACGGACACAGAAGTCAGGGAGATTATTCTGGATTCCAGAAAGGCATCGGAAGGATGTCTGTTCGTGTGCGTTCGTGGTGCAGTTGTGGATGGTCACAAGTTTGCACAGGATGTTGCAAAGGCAGGCGCAGCGGTTCTGGTTGTTGAGGAAGAAGTCGACGTGGATGGACCTGCAGTTATCAAGGTGCCTGATTCCAGATATGCACTGGCATGCATCTCGGCGGCGTGGTTTGGACACCCGGCAAGAGAGCTTAAGACAATCGGCATTACAGGAACTAAGGGAAAGACAACAACTACATATATGGTTAAGTCAATCCTCGAAAAAACCGGCCACAAGGTCGGCCTTATTGGAACAATAGAAGCCACCTGGGGAGATGTAAGCATTCCTGCCGCAAATACAACACCGGAAAGCTATCTGGTACAGAAGTATTTCAGACAGATGGCTGATGCAGGATGTGATGCAGTAGTAATGGAAGCTTCATCTCAGGGTTTCATGCTTCACAGAACAGCAGGGTTCACATTTGATTATGGAATATTTACTAATATTGAACCGGATCATATAGGACCGAATGAGCATAAGGATTTTGACCACTATCTGGATTGCAAGAAGACTCTTCTCAGGCAGTGCAGAGTGGGAATTATCAACAGAGACGATGAACACTTTAATCAGATTGTGGAGGGGGCAACCTGTGAGATAGAAACCTATGGAATAGGAGAAAGCAAGTCTGCTTTTGCATCAAAGGACCTGAGAGCTGAGAACATGGAACTTGTATCAAGGCCGGGATATCTGGGCATCAAGTATAATGTGAAGGGCATGATGGATTTCCCTGTTGAAATAGACATTCCGGGAAAGTTCAGCGTTTACAATTCACTGACAGCCATTGCAATCTGCAGACATTTCGATGTTGAACCGAATGCCATTGTTGAGGCGCTGAAGGAAGTTCAGGTTAAGGGAAGAGTCGAGCTAATTAAGGTAAGTGATGATTTCTCACTGATGATAGACTACGCTCACAATGCAATGGCTCTGGAAAGTCTGCTGGGAACTCTGAGAGAGTATAACCCTCACAGACTTGTTACTGTATTTGGCTGCGGTGGAAACAGAGCCCGAGATAGAAGATTCGAAATGGGAGAAGTTTCGGGCCGTATGGCTGACCTGACAATCATCACCAGTGACAATCCAAGAAACGAGGATCCACAGGCAATCATTGACGATATTAAAACCGGCATCTCAAAAACCGATGGTAAATATGTTGAAATCATCAATCGTAAGGATGCCATGAAATATGCCATCGAACATGGCGAACCGGGTGACATCATCATTTGTGCCGGCAAGGGTCATGAAACCTATCAGGAAATTAACGGCGTCAAACATGACATGGATGAACGCGTTCTAATAAAGGAAATACTGGAGGAACTGAAATGAAAAAGTATGACATTATTGTAGTGGGAGCAGGTGCTGCAGGTGTATTCATCAGTTATGAACTGGCCAAGCTGGATATCAATGCAAGCGTGCTGGTACTGGACAAGGGCGGTGAACTTAACGAAAGAATATGCCCTATCAAGAGAGGTGCAACTAACACATGTGTTAAGTGCAATCCTTGCCACATCATGAACGGATATGGTGGGGCCGGTACTCTTTCTGATGGAAAGTACAACATCACAACTCAGTTCGGTGGAGACCTGCATCAGTATGTTGGCCTTGATGCCGCAATGGATCTGATGGAATATGTTGACCAGGTTCTCTGCAGCATGGGCGGAGCAGATGCCAAGCTCTATTCAACCGCAAGCTCTGAACTTAAGACTGAATGTCTTAAACATGACCTTCATCTGCTGGAGGCAAAGGTAAGACATCTGGGCACAGATAGAAATGTAAGAATCCTGGGCAAGATGTATGATTACAGCAAGGATAAGGTTGATATGCAGTTCCATACAACAATAAAAGATGTAGAAAAGAAGGAAGATGGAACCTTCGTTGTTGTAACAGACAAGGGTGAGGAATTCGGATGTACAGATCTGGTTCTGGCAACAGGAAGATCCGGATCAAAGTGGATTTCAACTGTATGTGATAAGTTCGGTGTTGAACAGAAGAAGAACAGGGTAGATATCGGCGTCAGGGTTGAACTTCCTGCTGAAGTATTCAAGCACATTACAGATGATGTATATGAAAGCAAAATCATTTACCAGACAGACAAGTACAACGATCTGGTCAGAACATTCTGTATGAACCCGTACGGGGAAGTGGTATCCGAGAACACAAACGGAATCGTAACAGTAAACGGCCACAGCTATGATGACCCTTCACTGCACACCCAGAATACAAACTTCGCACTGCTGGTTTCAAACCACTTTACTGAACCGTTTGATGACAGTAATGAATATGGTGAATCAATTGCCAAGCTTTCCAACATGCTGGGCGGAGGTGTTCTCCTTCAGAGATTCGGAGACCTGGTAAAGGGAAGACGTTCAAGTGAACGCAGAATGAAGAAGTGTTTCACCAAGCCGACACTGCAGGCAACTGCCGGTGACCTGTCACTGGTAATTCCTAAACGTCAGCTGGACGATATTATTGAAATGATTTACGCACTGGATAAGATTGCACCGGGAACAGCAAACGAAGACACACTGCTCTATGGTGTGGAAGTTAAGTTCTACAATTCGGTGGTTAAGGTTGACTCAAATCTTGAGACTTCAATACCTAATTTATATGCTCTGGGAGATGGCTCAGGGGTTACACATTCACTGTCCCAGGCTTCAGCCAGTGGAGTGCATGTGGCAAGGATACTTGTTGACAAATATAGTAAATAATGGTATAAAATCAAACAGTTAGACCATCTAACCAAAAATGGAGAAAAGAATATGAGTGAGAAAACCAAGAAGGCATTAGAAAATCACAGCAAGGGTTATAATTGTGCCCAGTCAGTTGCCTGTGCTTTTGCAGAAGATCTGGAAGTGAAAGAGGAAACACTGTTCAGAGCCATGGAAGCTTTCGGATTCGGAATGGGCTGCATGGGAACATGCGGTGCGGTCAGCGGAATGACTGCTGTTGCCGGATTCAAAGAGTCCGACGGGAACCTGGATGCACCTGCAAGCAAAAAGGCAAGCTACAAGGCGTCAAAGAAAATGATCAAGGCATTTGAAGAGAAGAACGGTTCTGTAATCTGCAGGGAGATTAAAGGCGTAGATACAGGCAAGGTTCTTAGAAGCTGCGACGGCTGTGTTGAAGATGCTGCTGAAATTGTTGAAAAGTATCTGAAAGGAGAACTTGAATAATGGAAATGACAGAAAGCAGAAAAAAAGCAATAGCATGGGCTGAGGAAATCGTATCATACGTAGACAATGACCCTCGTCCAATAGTAAAGTGCAGAGAATCAAGACCGATCACTGATGTGAAGGACCTTCTGGAATCAAGTGCCGAACTCTACGGAGACAATGTTGCATACATGCAGAAGTGGAATCCTAAGGGAGAATTCGAAACAATTACATACAAAGAAGTTCTGGCTGATGTACAGGGCTATGGAACATGGCTCATGAGCAAAGGCCTTGACGGCAAGAAGGTTGCTGTTATCGGACCTAACTGCTATCAGTGGTGTTCAACATATCTGGCAACATGCGGATTCGGCTGCATCGTTCCGCTGGATAAAGAACTGAATCCTGAAGAACTGAAGAATCAGATCCAGAGATCAGAAGCTTCAGCAGTAGTATTTGACAGAAAACATCTGGACGTATTCAAGCAGATGAAGGCAGATGGAGATACACCGCTGGAAGTTCTGGTAAACATGGATGCAGATGAAGATACTGATGGAGTTTTCGCATGGAAAACAGCAATTGAAGAAGGAAAGAAGCTGGTTGCAGAAGGACACAGAGAATATATTGAGCACGAAGTTGATAACGATGTTATGAGTATACTTATCTTTACTTCAGGAACAACAGGAAAGCCTAAGGGCGTAATGCTTTCTCAGAAAAATGTCTGTGCAGAACTTATGATCGCTCCTACAACATTTGAACTCAGACAGGACGATATATTCCTGTCATTCCTGCCTTTGCATCATACATATGAATGTACATGCTGCTTCCTGATGGCGATCTATAAGGGTTCAGCAGTAGCATTCTGCCAGGGCCTGAAGTACATAACAAAGAACATGAAGGAAGTTCGCCCTACAATGATGCTGGCAGTACCTGCACTGTATGAGAAGCTTTTCCACACTATCTGGAAGAACGTTCGCAAGCAGGGCAAGGAAAAGCTGCTGAAGAACGTGATCAAAGTCAACAGAGTTACAAAGAAGGTAGGTCTGGATCTGGGCAACAAGTTCTTCGGAGAGATCAGAGATATCTTCGGCGGCAGAATGAAGACACTTATCTGCGGCGGAGCCAAGATAGACCCTGAAATCCTTGACGGACTGCAGGACTTCGGCTTCAATGCACTGCAGGGCTATGGACTGACAGAAGCGGCTCCAATGGGAGCGTTCAATCCTCAGGATGCACCTAACTCACGTTCAGTTGGAATCCCATTCCCTGGACAGGAGATCAAGGTGATTAATGAAAACGAAGAAGGTATTGGCGAAATCTGCATCAAGGGACCTAACCTTATGCTGGGATACTACAAGGATCCTGAAGCAACAGCTAAGGTTCTGGACGAAGAAGGCTGGTTCCACACAGGAGACCTGGGATACATTGCCGCAGACGGATACACATATCTGACAGGACGTGCAAAGAACGTTATTATTACAAAGAACGGCAAGAACGTATATCCTGAAGAACTGGAATATCTGCTGGGACTGATCCCGTTTGTTGAAGAATCATTCGTATTTGAAGATACAAAGGCAACAGGCAAGGATACACTTATCGTTGCATCAATCAAGACAGACAAGGAAGAACTGGCAGAAGTACTTGGGGATGAGTACACTGAAGAAGATGTAATGAAGCTGATCTGGGAAGAAGTTGATAAGATCAATGCTGATGCTCCTGCATACAGAATGATAAAGAAGGTCATCCACAGAAAGAGAGACTTCGTTCACAATACATCATCAAAGCTTATCAGATTCAACGAAGATAACAAGGCTGAAGAATAATTATTCCGGAGGTGGAACCGTGGCATACGTTAAACCGGGAAACCCGAAACTGATTGTTGATCTTAACAAGCTCAGACACAACATTGAATACGTGAAGAGAATGTGCGCCAAGGATGGCGTTCAGATTGCAGGTGTCATCAAAGGATGCACAGGACTTTTCCCTTGCGTTGAGCAATTTGAAAGAGCAGGGGTACAGTTCATTGGCTCATCAAGACTGGAGCATCTGGCTGAACTTAAGGAGCAGGGTGTTCAGGCACCACTTCTTATGGTTAGAATTCCTATGATCAGTGAAGCGGAAGACGTGGTTAGAATATGCGAGTACAGCCTTAACAGTGAACTGGCAACTCTGAAGACTCTCAACAAGCACGCCAGAACTCAGGGCAAGATTCACAACGTAATTCTCATGGCTGACCTGGGAGACCTTAGAGAAGGCTGGTGGGACAAGGAGGAAATGACTGACGTTGCAGAAATCGTTGAAAACGAACTCGAAAATCTGCACCTGGCAGGAGTAGGTGTTAATGTCGGTTGCTACGGTTCAGTTCTGGCCACAACAGAGAAGCTCCAGGAGCTGGTTGACGTTGCAGAAAAAATTGAAGCGAGAATCGGCAGAGAACTGGAGATTATCTCTGGTGGAGCAACAAGTTCTCTCATGAGAATAATGGACGGAAACCTTCCGGAGAGAATCAATAATCTGAGAGTTGGAGAAGGAATTCTGCTGGCATATGACCTGCCAACACTTTACGGATACGATTACCAGAATATGCACCAGGATGTATTCACACTTCGTGCAGAGGTTATCGAGGTTAAAGACAAGCCATCACATCCGGTTGGCGAAATCGGATTTGATGCCTTTGGACATCGAGTTCAGTACGAGGATAGAGGTATCAGAAAGAGAGCTCTTCTGGGACTTGGTAAGGTTGACTACGGTGATCCGGCAGAGCTGCTTCCTAGAATGCAGGGAATACAGATTCTGGGTGCTTCATCAGACCATACAATTCTGGACATTCAGGCTCTGGCTGATCAGGGTAAGGAAATCATGGTTGGCGACGTTCTGGAATTTGACCTGAACTATGCCACAATGGTTTACCTGACAAATTCAGGAAATATTGATAAGGTATTTATCTAGTAGAAATTAAGCGGGCCTGACAGAGGCCCGTTTTTTGTAATTATGACAGAAAGAAATCTGGCCAAAACTGAAGAAATCGCAAAAGCAATACAGGCTGCAGGAGGAAGGACATATTACATTGGAGGATTTGTCCGTGATCGCATTCTTGGGATGCCTACGAAGGATGTGGACATTGAAGCTCATGGAATTGAGGCGGATAAGCTTCGTGATATTCTGTCCGGCTTTGGTGAAGTTAACACCATCGGAAAGAATTTCGGAATATATTCTATTCGTGGTTACAACATAGATATCGCTCTTCCTCGTCAGGAGAAGAATACGGGGAGAGGCCATAGGGATTTCGAAGTATATACGGATCCGTTTCTGGGTACAGAAGCTGCGGCCCGTCGCCGTGACTTCACCGTTAACGCAATGATGGAGGATGTGCTAACGGGAGAGGTGATTGACCATTTCGGCGGCATGCAGGATCTGAAGGACGGTGTACTGCGCCACATTGATGATGAGAGTTTTGTGGAGGATCCCCTGAGAGTTCTGAGAGGGGCTCAGTTCGCAGCCAGATTCGGTTTCACGGTTGCTCCGGAAACGGTTGAACTATGCAGGAGCATCGATCTGTCGGCACTTCCACCTGAAAGAGTGGAAACGGAACTTCAGAAGGGTTTATGCAAAAGCAGACAGCCTTCAATGTTTTTTATGGTTTTGCGAGATATGGATCAGCTTGAAACCTGGTTTTCTGAAGTGGGGCAGCTGATTGGAATCAGGCAGGATCCGGTATTCCATCCAGAGGGAGATGTATGGGAACATACAATGACTGTGCTTGACAAAGCGGCGGAATATCAGGATAAGGCAGCTAATCCGTTTGGTTTTATGCTGCTGGCCCTCACACATGATTTCGGTAAGATAGTTACTACCAGGGAAATCAGGGGACGGATTCACGCCTACGGCCATGAGTATGAGGGTCAGGTACTGATTGATACTTTCATGCATCGATTAACCGGTAACCGGGAGCTTATAAAATACGTGCTGAACATGGCGGCTCTTCACATGAAACCGAACATGTCTGCATACGGAAAAGCCAGGATAAAATCCACAAATAAAATGTTTGATGAAGCTGCAAGCCCGGAGGACCTGATTGCTTTCTCGGCAATAGATAAATCAAGCGAAGCCTTTGAGGGAGAGGGGGAGTCGAATCTCCAGTTCCTTAAGAAGAGACTTGAAGTATATAAAGAGTATATGGCCCGACCATATGTTAAAGGCCGGGATCTGATAGATGCAGGAATCACGCCGGATGAAGGCTTTAAAGAGGCGCTGGAATATGCCCACAAGCTGAGGCTGGCGGGAGTAGATAAAGAAAACGCACTTAAGCAGACAGTAGCATTTCACAGGAAAATAAATGAATAGAGAATTACTTGAAGAAACAATTATATTAAGACACGAACTCCACAGACATCCGGAACTTTCCGGACAGGAAGTGAACACGAAGAAATTTCTCATGGAGATGATTTCGGAGGAAACAGATCTGAAGGTTTGTGACAGAGGCAGCTGGTTCTATGTCTATTATGAAAGTGGCAGAACGGGGGCTCGGAATGTTGCCGTTAGAGCTGACATGGATGCGTTGCCTATGGCAGACATTTCAGGTCTTGAGTACTGCTCTGAGACGGCTGGTATCTCACACAGGTGCGGCCATGATGGACACAGTGCGGTGCTGTACGGACTGGCTCGCATGATTTCAGAAAAGGGAGCTGCCAGCAATGTATTTTTCATCTTCCAGCACGGGGAAGAAACCGGACTGGGAGCGGTTGAATGTGCGGAGTTAATCTCCGAAAAGGATATAGATGAAATATATGCATTCCACAACTGGAGCGGTTTTCCGGAAAAGGCTGTTGCTTTGAAAGAGGGCACGGTAATGTTCGCATCTGAGGGGCTGCGGATAATCATGAAAGGCAGGCCTTCCCATGCCAGCAGACCTGAAGACGGAGCAAGTCCTGCTTTTGCATTGTCCCGGGTTGTAGCGAAAGCCCGCGAACTGGAGGAACCGGGGAAAACCATGGCCACGATTGTGGGAATAAACTGCGGCGGAGCCAACTTCGGCATGATGCCGGGAGAAGGGGAGGCGGACATTACCCTGAGGGCTCTACGGGAAGAAGATATGGCGGCTCTGGAAAAGGGGCTGGTTGAATTCGCAGAAACTGCCGGAAGTGAAGCGGGACTGGAAGTGAGCATCGAAAAGGTGGATGTATTTCCGGAGACGCGCAATGATAAAGAATCTGTGGCGAAGGTTGCTGAAGCAGCCGGCAGGCTGGGACTGGAAATCTGTCGGATGAAGGAACCTATAAGATCCTCAGAGGATTTCGGCTGGTATCAGAAAGGTATCTGGAATGTTATCCTGTCCCACGACAACCGTACTCTTATCCCCGGTGTGCGCAGCTGTTTTGCGATACAGTTCTGCGATGACAAATTTTCCAGTTTCTATGGTCTGAACGGATATCAAGC
>JAKSSH010000034.1 GCA_024403155.1 Clostridia bacterium
ATCGCTGGGTGCATGCGGAACTGGTAGTGGTACTTCTGGTGAAAATGCAGATGTAGGCGGAGGCCGTTCGATTACTTTCGCTAATTATATTGATGGTACAACAGGCGCGGTAAGAAATATGGATCTGCAGCGATCAGATTACTGTTCATACCAGCTTATGATCCAGCCGGGAGATAATGCTAAGCATCAGAAGAAAGCGCAAGGGTGACGCAGGCGACTCTGAAGAGTAAGCTAAGGCATGCGAAAGCATGCCGGTACATGAGACACAATGACAGGAATTGTGGTATCATATAGATGGATACAAATAAGAATTTGTCAAATTGTTTATACTTCGTAAATTAGTATGATGCGAAGAAGGAGATAATTGGAAATGCTTATTAATTTTAACGACAAAGATAGTAAAACTATGCCAGGAATGAACAACGGCACAGGAACAATGACTGCCAAAATGCACATGAGTGAAAAAGGCAAAATCATACCTTGTTCAATTCATCCAGGTGGATCAATCGGCGTTCACAGGCATGAAACGAGTGATGATATAAACTACATTATTTCAGGTAATGGTATTGCTATTACTGACGGTATCAGCGAAGTACTTACGGCTGGGGTATGCCATGTTTGTCCGAAAGGTTCAGAACATTCAATTACCAACACTGGAGATGATGATTTAGTGTTATTGACTGTTGTGGTGGAACGATAAATCCCAGTTTGTACTGCCATTTACATTGCCGAAGGCAAATAGCCTTCGGTTTTCTTATGTCTAAAACAGTGATGAAAGGAGAAAAAATGGCAGACACAACAGTAAGATTCAAGCCGGAAATGGCTGAAAAGTTTGGAGTTAATGCAGCGATAGTAGCACAGCTGATCTGGGAAAAGATAACGGAAGAGGGCGGAGAAAGGCATGTGCATATCAAAGAATTCAGAGTTTGGTTCAGATGTTCACAGCTTCTGATGAGCGGATACCTGGGATGCATGAGCAAGGATCAGGTCAGAAGAGCAGTAAAGATTCTTGTAGAAAACAGCATTCTCAAGAAGGGCTGCCTTAACGAAGACAGATTCGATCATACCAACTGGTATTCATTCACACCATACGGTGAGCAGCTGATGAAACGCGGAATTGCAAAAGAGGAGGGAGAAATATTATGTTAGACAAGACAGTAATAAGAGTAATGAACAGGCTTTTCGAGAAAGGTTACACAACGGAAAAGGACATCTCGGCGCTGGATCTGAGAGACCAGTTGGAACTTCAGCTGACAGCGCAGAGCGAAGTTAAGGTTATCGTAGAGCTGAAAGATGCAGTGAAGCAGGGTAAAGTCATCTCCTATCTCAGCGGCGAACTGAACAAGCCGGCAGAGAAAAAGCCGGAACCAAAACCGGCACAGCCTGCAGAACACAAGCCTGATCACAAATTTTCTAAGGAAAAGCGGCGTGCAAAAGCATGCCGAGTACATGCATAAGATGATAAATTATTTTAATTTTCCTTCACCTTTGTGGAATATTATAGTTGTTGTATGTTGATTTGATATTGTATTATGATTACATAAAGATAAATTAAGGAAAAGTATCATAGGAGGTTTGAAATGAAAAGACTCAATTCAAAAGCATATATACTGCTGATGATTGCCGGCCTTATATCATTCATCTTTATGAACGGTAAATGGAGCATCCCTGCCATGGCATGGATTTTCCCGGTTATATTCCTGTTCATCACGCGAAAAAGCGGTCCGGTCAAAGGAATTCTTTCCATAGCTGTAATCACTTTCATCGCCGGATTCATACATTCGAGTGGCTTCCTGCTGCTGGGATTCCCTCTGGACAACCTGGTATGCGGCATAATGTCACTGATTATTTTGGCGCCATTCCTGGTGGACCGCATATTCCTGCCGATGTTCACTGAAAACGGTAGCGTCGGAAGAAAATTTGCAGGCACGCTGATTTTCCCTTGTGCATTTGCCACAATGGAGGCATGCATGAACTTCTTCCCGATGGGCGCATTTTTCACTCTGTCACTTTCACAGGTTGAGAATCTGCCTTTCATTCAGGTTGCATCCATTTTCGGACAGATGGGACTGTCATTCCTGATTGCATGGTTCGCGTCCACAGTCTATTTCGTCATAGACTACCTGCTTGAATCAAAGGAAAAACCCGGTGCAGACATAATTCTCGCACTGAAAAAACCTGTATGCATAGTCCTGGCAGTGTTCATGGCAGTATTCATCTATGGCGGCGGCAGACTGATTCTGGCTCAGCCCGACGGAGACACAGTAAAAATAGCCATGGCTCAGGGTCCTCACGTTGAACTGGTTGACGGCGAGTACGGAGACGTTTCCTTCAAGGATTGCAAAGCCCACGCTCGCAAAGCCATCGAACAGGCGGCTGCAGGCGGAGCAGAACTGGTACTCTTCAATGAGGAGGCATTCTGCATTTCCTTCGATCAGGAAAAGACAATGAAGAAGATTTTCAGCGAAGAAGCCAAGAAGAACGGAATGTACATTGTTGCAGGAATGGAACTTTACGATCCTGAAGAGGAGATTATCTCCGACAACAAGATTACTTGCGTTGATTCTGATGGAAATGAGATGTTCGACTACACCAAGACTATTCTGGTGCCTGTAGTTGAAAAAGGATACTACAAGGAAGGCGATGGCAATATCCATACAGTTGAAATGAACCTTGGCGGCAAGAAATGTAATGTAAGCTCCGTAATATGCTACGAAGGTGTATTCACCCGCTACATGAACAGAATACCTGGCGGAACTGACATCCACCTGAACCCTTCATGGGAATGGGAAGGTCTTGGAGATTCTCACGACCACACTATTCCGCTTAGAGGCGTAGAAAACGGATTCAGTACAATCAAGACTACATATGAATCCGAGTCCATCGCGTCTGATTACATGGGTCGTGCAAGAGTATACTTCAACCCTGACTACACAGGTTATGACGCTGTAAACTTCGCATACCTGCCTGCTGAAGGCGTGAATACCATCTACGGTGCTATCGGCACACCGCTTGACTGGATTTACGCGGCAGGCCTGATTATTCTAGCAATACTAGCGATTCGCCGGAAAAATTCACTGTAAGTTAAATTGAGTTGATACTTCAAATCACAAATAAAAGACCCGCATTTATGCGGGTTTTCTTTATCATTAAATACGAGGGCCTTCTTCTGCAACTTTTGAAAAGTCAATTATAAAAAAGATGAGCGATTATCAGACATTTTTTATCATCTTCGCATTGCCTAATATTACATAAGAAGCATCAGCTTACGTTCAATGCTCTTTTTTTGTTCGTTTGTAAGAGATAGCCTCCAAGTCCAGCCCTCAACCATCGTCCCCAAATTATTTTCAAAATATTGAAAGAACTGGAACGGATTGCAGTAAAAAAACAGCCCCAAAAAAATTTTGGATACCCGTTTTCTATAGTCGAATTGTAGAAATATTATGAAAAAAGGATAAAATACAACAATAGAATTAAAAGCCATATTATTAAATACTCATATATAAGAAGTATAAGTTATTAACAGGTGAGGAAAGAGCAATGTACGGACTGATTAATGGGAAAATATATACGGTAGCCGGAAATGACTGGGATATTAATCCTGTTGAGGCTATGGCAATAGATGACGATGGTAATATTGCTGCAGTTGGGACGGATGAGGAAATTAGGCGGGTCGCAGGAAATGGTGAAATCCGTGATCTTGGCGGAAAAACTGTTCTGCCGGGATTTATCGATGGCCATATTCACGTGCCCGGAACCTCTTTTGCCGATCTGTTTCAGATACAGCTGAGCGGAGTACTTGAGAAGCAGGATACTCTGGACACCATCAGAGAATTCGTGCAAAAGCATCCTGATGCAGAAGAATACTTCGGGCAGGGATATAATCCGGGAATAATAGAAGATGATGTTCTTGTTAAGGAATGGCTGGATGAAATAACGGACAAACCCGTTTATCTGAAAGACGGGTCCTGCCATACTACATGGCTTAATTCAGCTGCAATGAAAAAGTGCGGTATAGATAATGATACGAAAACCTCCAGTGCAGGCAATATGCACAGGACTGCTGACGGGGAACTTACCGGAATATTTTCAGATGTTAACGATATAGGAATTCCGAATGGTGAGGAATTCACAGATATGCAGCAGGTTCAGGCATTGAGACACTTTATAAAAAAGATGAACGCATGGGGTTATACATCTATGATGAACGTATCACCTACCTGGGGATTCAGCTTCTATCGTTATTTTGATCTGGATAAAGAAGAACTGACATCCAGAATGACAATGTCACATTTCATTTATCCGGAATCCTATGAAGAAGATCTCAAAGACCTTAAGAAAATGCAGAAAGATTTCGAGAACAGCGAAATGTCAGATCTTCTGAAAATGACTACGGCTAAGTACATGATAGACGGCGTAATGGAAGGCTATACGGCATGGCTCAGTGAGCCTTATCTGCCGGCAGTGGGACATGGAGATAATTATTGCGCAGGAACCGACTGGTCGCTTGAGGATCTTGAGAAAAGCGTAAAGGCAGCCATGGATGCAGGATGCCAGATTCATATGCACACAATAGGCGATGCAGCTGTTCACAGAGGCCTTGACGTAATAGAAAAGTGCGGCAAAGGACGTGACACTGAAACCATGAGAAATGTCCTCACACATCTTCAGCTGGTTATGCCCGAAGATTTTGACAGATTCAGTGAACTTGGAATAATAGCTGCCATTCAGCCGTTCTGGCATAACAGGGAAAAAGGATATCACGAAATTGTTGAGGAACCGGCTATTGGCAAGGAAAGAGCCTGGAGAATGTATCCTGCAAAGGCATTTACCGAAAGAGGAGTACGCATTACATCTTCAGGAGATTATCCTATCTCATATACAAATAATCCCCTTGATGGAATAAGAGCAGGAGTTACGAGAAATATCTGGAATGAGGAAGTATTCGGATATGAAATTTCTGATATAGACGAAGAAGAAACAGTACTCTGCCCTGAACAGAGGCTGTCTGTAAAGGAAATGGTAGAGGCATATACCATTAACGGTGCATATGAGATATTCAGAGATGATGAAGTCGGCAGTCTGGAACCGGGAAAGAAGGCGGATTTTGTTATCCTGTCAGATGACATAATGACGGCAGATCTTATGGATATAAATAAAGCGAAGGTGCTGGAAACATGCTTCGGCGGTAAAACAGTATATAAAGTCTAACTCTTAATATATACGTAATTATCATTATTATAATTTAAATGAAAGGAGTTGTTATGGCTAAGGATAATTGGCAGGGCGGTCAGATAACCACGTATATCGAGCCCAATACGAAAAGAACCAAATTCTCGGTTATGTCAGTAGCATTCTTTATTTTCTGCGCTACTGCAGCCGGTGCATTTGGTGTCGAGTCAATAATAGGATCTACAGGTCCGGGACTTGGTCTTGTTATTCTGATTGTTATTCCTATTCTATGGGCACTGCCTATGGGACTTTATACTTCAGAACTTACAAACCTGGTGCCTGCGGACTCAGGTCCATATGTATGGGCCAAGATGGCTTTTGGTGAATTCGGAGGTTTCGCATTCGGATTCTGGCTGGCAGTGGCATGGTATCTTACAGGAGCATCATATGTTGTTCTAGCAATTGATTATCTGGGAGCACTTGTAAGTCTCACACCTCTGGTAGCATTTATTATCAAGGCAGCAATCATAATAGTATTTACTGTAGTAAATCTGTTGGGACTTGAAGGCGTTGATGTGCTGGACACAATATTCACCTTTATCATTCTGGCAACATTCCTGTTTGTTACAATTATTGGATTCTGCCACTGGCAGTACAATCCATTTGATCCGTTCATTCCTGAGGGAAGCGGATTTGTATCAACTGCAGGAGCCGGAATAGCCATAGGTGTATGGATGTATTGCGGATATGTGGCAATAGCCAATCTGGGAGGTTCAATTGAAGATCCTCGCGTAATTCCTAAGGGAATGAAACTGGCGATTCTTATAATAGCAATCAGCTTTATTCTTCCTACACTTGCAGGAATAGTATCTGTTGGACACTGGGAAGAATGGGGAACAACCATAGACTTCAGTACAGTTCTGACTAAATATGTCGGCGGATGGGCCGGAGTAGTATTCGTTGCAGTTGCAGTTATATCCAACTGCGCACTCTTCAATGCTACAACTGCATGTGCAGCAAGATCCTTCGTTGTTCTGGGAAGAGACAATCTCTGCCCTAAGTTCCTGACAAAAACAACTGAGAAAAAGAATGTGCCTCTCTGGCCTATTCTTATTCTCTGTGCACTGAACCTTGTGCTTGTTAATCTGGACTTTGAAGTACTGGTTATCATTCTGTCACCGCTGCTCTTTGTATGTTACGTTGCAGCAGCTATCGCATGGCTGAAAATCAGAAAGAGTCACCCTGTTGAAAAGAGAGGAGATCTCTACTATATAGGCGGAGGTACAGCAGGAAAGATCTATATAGTTGGCGGAATGGGACTTGTTGGAATCATAGGCCTGTTCATGAACGGAACGGAATACTTCCTCTTAGGATACGTGCTCATTATTGCAGCCTTTATTATGTATCTTGTATGCAAGAAAATTTACGGAGGATGTGCAGTTCTTGAGCCTGAGATGTATCCGCTTAACCAGAAAACAAAATTGGGCAAAGGCGACATAGGTGCATTTGGAACATTCTTTATCATATTCGGTTGTCTGGCTATAGCGGGATGGCTGTTCCTTTCATACTACGAAGGAAGCTGGGGACCGGATTATTTCAAGGAAGTTTACGTTTCAGGTTTCCTGAGTGACTGGTATGCAATGAATAGAACCACAATGTGGATCGGATTCATAATGACACCGGTTGGAATAATACTTAAGCTGGTGGGCAGGAAACTTGACCCTAAACCTATCGATTAACAAAGTGATCAATTAAACTTCAAAACAGCAACTCGGTATATCGCTGCAGAGTTGCTGTTTTGCTTATTCAAATACGGTAGAAGCCGAGATAAAAACTTAAGGCGGTAAATAGAAAGACCGGTGAAAAAATGAAAGCAGATAAAATATACAAGGGCGGTTTTATATACACAGCAGCAAAGGGTGCACTGACGGTTGAAGCAGTGGCTATTGCAGGAAACAGGATAATATTCGCAGGAAATCTGTCTGATGCTGAAGACTTATGTGATGAGAACACAGAAATCTGTGATCTGGAAGGAAAGATGATGCTTCCGGGATTTATTGACGGACATTGCCACATAGTTGGTTCAGCAAATTATATGTCGGGAATATATTTTGATATCGAATGGAGTCTGGAAGAATGTTTGGAGGAAATTAAACGTTATATAGCAGAAAATCCGGACAAAGAGAACATATTCGGCCTGGGTTATGCTGAATGGCTGTTTGACGAAACAGGTCCAAAGAAGGAAATGCTGGATGAAGTATGTCCGGATAAACCGATTCTTCTTATGAGCAGCAGCGGTCACGAAGGATGGACAAATACACTTACTCTTGAAAAGTGCGGCATATCAAGAGACACACCGGATCCGGTTCCTGGACTTCATTTCTTCCGCAGAGATGAAAAGGGAAATCCTACAGGTCATCTGGTTGAAGCAAAGTCCGTTGGCAAGGTACTGACATCCATTGATTTTGTTGACGAAGATATTGTACAGCAGATTGCATTTATCCATTCGGAAGAATATGCTGCAATGGGAGTCACGGCAGTTGCAGACATGGGAACATTCAACGGTTTTGAAGTGCCGTACCTGAATTTACTGGGATCACTGCAGGAAACAAAGAAATACAGGCAGAGATTCTTAGGCTGCGGATGTTTTGTTGATGATCCGGATGATGTGGATTTAAGGATAAAACAGGTTACGGAGGGCAAGAAACTCTTTGACAATGACAGGTTCAGGATAGGATTTCTCAAGATATTGAATGATGGAACAATGGAAACAAGAACTGCTGCAATCAGCGAACCTTATCTCGAAGATGGTCAGGTGATCGAACCTCTTCTTGATGATATGGCTGCTGCTGAAGCAGGACTCAAGGCAGCTGCAGCAGGTCTGGATATTAACATGCATGCTATAGGTGATCTTGCGATTCATGCAGGACTGAAAATGGCAAAAGCAGTGAGAGAAGCCGGATACGATGAGGATAAATGCAGAATAACCATTTCCCATTCCCAGTATATAGCCGACAGGGACATAGAAAAATTTGCTGAATACGGAGTACTGGCCAACACAACAGGTGTATGGATATATGACAATCCTGAAATGGATCCGATTATTGGACATATTAACTGGGAATCTTTCAGGCTAAGAAGCGTTATTGATTCCGGTGCAAAGGTGGTATTCGGAAGCGACTTTCCCGTTGACGAATATGGAAGGGAACCTCTTAAGAGCATTCAGATGGCTGTAACAAGAAGAATGTACGATGATCCGAATGCAGTGACATGCCCACCTGAATATGAAGGAATAACTGTGAAGGAGGCCATCGACGGTTTCACAATTCACAATGCATATCAGATGCATATGGAAAATAAAATCGGATCCATAGAGGCCGGCAAATATGCGGATTTTGTAATTCTGGAAAAAAATATAATGACTGTTCCTGCTGATGAAATATGGAAGGTGAAAATCTGTGAAACCATTATGGATGGGGTTACAACATACAAAGCTGCTGGTAGTCTAAATATCGGACAATGTTTTTGAAATCAATCCTGTGTAGTACCAGATGATTCCTCCTTGTTCACAATTTGTTTTAACGCTTTAACGTTCTGGTGGGTTAATTATACAACAAATGTACAAATCATAAACCCCTAAAAATTCCGCCGGTTGCAGGGACAGCGGTTTTTCTAGTAAAATAATATTACAGAAAAGAGATGATATAAATGAGAGAAATTTCACTGGACAACTGGATAAAGGAAGGCAGCGGCTTTTCGGCTGACAGCTATCGGCACAGAGACAATCCGAACCTTCTGCTGAAGCTGTTCTTCACTGCCAACGGCATGGAACTCGCCGAGAAGGAGTTCAGGCGGGCCAGGGACGTTGCCGCTCTCGGCGTTCCCACACCTGCTGTCTACGAACTGGTAACAGCAGATGCAAAGGCAGGAATTACCTTCGAACGGATTGAACAGAAGAAATCCTTCGGAAGACTGGTATCGGACAATCCGGAAAAGCTGCCCGAATATGCGAGAATATTTGCGAAGAATTCCAGGGCGCTCCACAGTATGAAATGTGATACAGATAAATTTCCAGATCAGAAAGAGGTCATGAGAGGGCTGCTTCTGAAAGCGGACATACGGGAGGAAATACGAGAATATCTGAGTGAGCTTCTTGATGGAACAGAAGAGGCGGACACCTGCCTTCACGGAGATCTGCAGACAGGAAACATGGTCATGGGGAAGGGAGATAAGGTCTACTTCATTGACCTGGGATATTTCGCCTACGGAAATCCGGTCTTCGACATAGCGGCAATATACATGTGCACTCAGGTATATCAGAATGAGGAAGTAAACAAGGAAATGCTCCACATGACAACAGAGCAGCTGGAGGATTTCTGGAAGTATTACGCGGCCGGCTACATCAGATCAGAGAATCCGGAAGAGCTGAAAGCATTTGAGAATTACGTTGCGCCTTATGCCATGTTCTACATGATTCTGATTATTGAAGCGGCCGCAGGATATGAGCCGGCAATAAAGATCGCGCTGACTCACATTGAAGAGCTGTATGAACGAACGAGAAACTGAATGAGCGATATTGTCAATAAAAAAATGACAGAGGGATGTACCTTCTGTTGAAGTTGATTTTATGATGTATTAGATTGCTAGTCAAGAACGAAACTCATCTTTACCGGATTGTGGTCGCTGTAGGCGAAACCGTTATAGAGAACCTTGCAGGATTCAACATCCACATTTTCCGATGCAATGAAGCCGTCAACGGTGAGCACCAGCTGTCCGTCGTGGAATGCCGAGTCCGGGCTGCGGACTGATGGTTTATCCGGGTCAGGAGCGACAAGCCGCAGGCCGGTTCCGTCAAAGAGAGACATTTCAATAGGCTGTGCCCAGGTGTAATCTCCGATATCTACACCGAAGTACTTTGAGGAATCGCCAAGCAGGTCTTTGTTGAAGTCTCCACCTGCAATGCAGTAGTTCCCTTTCTCGTATACCTTCTGCATGCTTCTGAGCATTATTTTCATCTGCTTAGTGGCAATTGAGCCATCGGCTGAATATGCGGAGAAGTGCAGCGTGTAAAGAACAAGATTCTTGTCAGTCCCCTCAAGGGGCAGCCTGCTGACAGTGTAGCACCTGTCAAGGTCGAGAACCTTGGTGATGCCCGGGTCAATAGGAACCTCAACACGTAAGGAACTGGTCATCTGGTATTTCGAGAAAGTCATGATTCCCGATTCTGATGCACCTATAGGTTTGCTGAGAGGATACATCAGATATGCTGAATTGTAGTTCTGCGCAAATGAATACGTATAATCCTTCAGGGCATTGTGCAAGTAAGGCCGTTCATCCACATGATAGGATCTTGTGGAATCAGTATCGACTTCTTCTATCATGTAGAAGTCGGCATTATTGCCTGCGAGAGTCCTGCTGATGTCTTCCATGTTCGCATCCAGAGCCTCTTCGGAAACCGCGCGGGACTGGGTGCCGCCGTCCATGAAGAAATCGTAGTCAGCGGTATATGCGCCGAAGCCTATGTTCCAGCTGATAATGTCGTAGTTCTGCTGGACCTGAGCCATCGGCTCAACTGGGTTTCTGACCTCCAGCTTCTGGTCGCCGACACGATCGGTAAAGATCAGAACGTAGGCGACATATATAACAGCCAGAAGGATAATCAGGAAAATTACGCTTAATGATATTTTGATTACTTTCCTAACCATCGTTTTTCTCCTCAATCTAAGATACTGTTATTCTACCACAGAAGCTTAAAGGGGTGGTGAACGAGAGTATGACGCAGTCCATTATTTTTATGGCGCAAAGGCAGGACTATTATTGTATAATGCAGATAAGCTAAAAGAAAGGTGAGAAGCAATGAAAAAAGTACTGATATTTATGCTGACGATAGCCATGGCGGTAACCTTCATACCGTTTTTTTCATTTGCGGAAATAGCTGAGGATGAACAGAGTGAAGCTGTTGAACAGAGTGAAGTGGAAGAAGCCACAGAAACCGAGGAAGCGACAGAAACCACAGAGGCCGAGGAGGCAACAAAAAAGGCAAGACCGATAGTACCCGAATATGA
>JAKSSH010000035.1 GCA_024403155.1 Clostridia bacterium
TCCTGCTACACCCTGGAGTTGTGGTTGTGCTTGACTCATTTTCTTCTCCTCTAAACATAATAAAAAATTGCGAGATAATACTTTATCTATTATCTCGCAATATATCGCATAATGCTATAGCTGAATTTTATCGTTTTTTGTCAATTCATACTAATATTTGACTATGTTAGTTCCAGTGATCTGTAGGAACCTTGATTCCGATGTCCTTTGCCTTGAATACAGGATTAATACCCTGCTTCATCTGATCTCTGTAGTTATCCAGACACTTGAATGCGATTCCTCCAAGAATGATGATTGATGGAACGTTTGTAACTACCATCAGTCCCTGCATCATGTCTGCAATATCCCATACCAGACCTGCTGATGCGATTGCACCGATAAATACCAGAATTGAAGCGATAATACGCATAACAAGCAGTTCGCCCTTGCTTGCTTCTCTGCCAATGATGAATTCATAGCAGCCTTCGCAGTAAGAATAGTTTCCGATCAGAGTTGTGAATGCGAAGAAACACATTGCGATTGCAATGAACGCAGGACCGAATCCACCAAATACTGATGCCAGTGAATCCTGAACAAATGGAGCTGCCATTGCTGCACCTTCTCCATCGATGTAGTCAGTAGGCAGTACATCTGTTGACAGGCACATAAATGCAGTAGCTGTACAGATCAGCAGTGTATCGATGAATACTGAGAGCATCTGAACCAGACCCTGCTTAGCCGGATGTGAAACGTCTGCCTTTGCTGCTGCATTTGGAGCAGAACCCATACCAGCTTCATTGGAGTACAGACCTCTCTTAACACCCCACATGATGCATGATCCTGTAAATCCACCGAAAATTGCATGGAAATCAAATGCGCTTGAGAAAATCATTCCGAACATGTGTCCCAGGTTAGGGATATTGATAACCAGAACGATCAGTGAAACGATAACGTACATGATACCCATGATTGGTACCAGAACTTCTGTTACATTGATCAGTCTCTTTGCTCCGCCCAGAACAATAATGGCAAAAAGAACAGCCAGAATAACGCCGATGATTGCTGGTGTTACTCCTTCCTTATAGAAAGAGAATGCAGCAAATGTTGACTGCAGATTGTATGAAGCCAGCATGTTATATCCAACCATGTATGTGAAGATGATCAGAATTGAGAAGATAACGCCAAGCCACTTTTGACCGAGTGCATCTCTCATGTAGAATGCAGGACCGCCCTTAAATGTGCCGTCATCATCCTTTTTCTTGAAAATCTGAGCCAGTGTTGACTCAACAAATGCTGAAGCTCCACCGAAGAATGCAGTAACCCACATCCAGAAGATAGCTCCAGGGCCACCGAGAATAACCGCAGTTGATACACCGATAATATTACCGGTACCTACTCTTGATGCAGTTGAAACCATCAGTGCTCCGAATGATGATACTCCACCTTCATGTGGCTTTTCTGTAATAACTTTGCATGCTTCCTTGAACATTCCAACCTGCAGGAACTTACATCTGATTGTCAGATAGATTCCGCCGAAGATCAGAATGAGGGGAACGAACCATGGCTGGTACAGTATGTTACTTACAGCACATACGCCAGCATCGATTGAATTAAACATAAAATAATTCCTCCATAAATAATAATGATTGCAAAATCAAATAATGACTTGATTTAAATGATGACACCATCACTGCAGTAGCAAAAAGCGTCAGACACTTATGACATTCTACCAAATTGTATTTATTTTGTACAGTTATTTCATTAACAATCTTGTTGAAAAAAAATCCACATTTTGCCACATTTCCTCTTGCCATTTTCTTCCATCTATGTTATTATGCGTTTTGAAAGGGAATATTTGGAAATGATGTCATTTTATACTAAGCGCGATGTGCATGAATACATCTCCGAAATAAGACTTTTGCTTTCTGAATCCGTGGAGGAAATGACAGATGCAAAGGCTATGGAGATTATTGAATCGTACGTGTTTACAAGAAACAAGGCCGGAGCCTGCAGTCATAACGAGAACTCCGCCATGGTTGAAAGGCTCTTCCTCTCTCTTCGAAAAGAGATGGATATTCTTCAGCCCTACATAGATGACAAATCTATTTCTGAAATAATGGTTAACGGCAAGAACAATATCTTCGTTGAGAAAAGCGGCCAAATACAACAGGTTCCTCTGGCCTTCGACTCCACCGAAGATCTTGAAGAACTCATCAGAAGAATTGCCGGTCGGGTACATAGAGAGATTAATGAGCTTAATCCTATTGTAGACGCTCGTCTTTCTGACGGCTCAAGAGTCAACGCCGTTTATAAGAATGTGGCCCTTAACGGGCCCATTCTCACCATTCGTAAATTTCCTGACCGTGTCCTGTCCATGAAGGACTTCATAATCAATGAGACAGTAACCCTGGAAACTGCAAATTTTCTGAAGGTTCTTGTTAAGTGCGGCTATAACTGCTTTGTTTCAGGAGGAACTTCCAGTGGCAAGACCACAATGCTTAATGTTCTCGCACAGCTTATACCCTCTCACGAAAGGGTTATCGTCATTGAGGACTCTGCGGAACTGCAGATAAAGCAGATTGACAATATCGTCCGCATGGAATGTCGCAGCGCCAATGTTACAGGCAAAGGTGCGGTCAGCATGTCCCAGCTTGTTAAGGCAAGTCTGCGTATGAGACCGGACCGTATCATAATCGGTGAAGTTCGGGGTGGCGAAGTTTTTGACATGGTAAACGCAATGAATACGGGCCATTCCGGTTCATTAAGCACCGGTCATGCAAACAGCATATCAGGAATGCTAAAACGACTTGAAGCCATGTTCATGCAGGCAGTTGACTTTCCTGTTGAAGCCATCAGGGCTCAGATATGCGAAGGAATAGATATCATTATTCACATGTGCAGAATGAAAGATGGCAGTCGCAAAGTAATTGAAATCGCAGAACTTGACCGGGTCCAGGATGGCGAAATAATTACCAACACACTTTATGAACTGAACTCAGGTCTAACCGGCAACAAACTGATTCACAGAGATAAATTGGAGAACGGCGAATACAGTGATACGGAACTACTCAATATATGAACTCAACGGAAAAGAGAAACTTGCATTTTATCTGATTGGATATCTTGCATCAGCCTTTGTATTCTTTCTCTTTTATCATAATCCATTTCTTTCTTTGCTCGGAGGGATACTGATAATAAAGCTGCGTCCTTTTTATGAAAAGTACAGGGCCTCTGAAAGAATGAAGAAACTTGATATTCAGTTCAAGGACCTGCTTTATTCCCTCTCTGCATCGGTTGCCTCCGGCCGGCACATGTCAGAAGCTGTTCTGGAGGCCTGTGATAATCTTTCGGTCATGTATCCTGAAAGCGAACTGATAATGGTGGAACTTTTACACATGAAAAGATCCATTACAGAAAATAACGAGAGCGATTCTGTATTGCTTCTGGACTTTGCTGAAAGAAGCAAAAGTGAAGATATTAGTAATTTTGTTCAGGTGTATGTCACCTGCCGCAGCATGGGTGGTGATTTGGAAAAGGTGATTTCAAGAACAGCTGACATAATAACAGAAAAGATGAACATCAAGCGGGAGATTAAGGCTATCACAGCACAGAAAAAACTTGAAGGCAGGTTGATTGCATTGATGCCTCTTGCGATGCTGCTGATACTTAATCTCCTGTCTCCCTCCTACATTGCACCTCTGTATGCCGGACTTTCCGGCAGACTGATTATGACAGTATGTCTGGCTTTATCATTGTGGGGAGTGTTCCTCATGGAAAAGATTTCAACGGTGGAAATATGATCAGAAAGATGATTATGCTTGCCCTTCTGGGTCTGCTGGCAATAGGACTGGATTTCGCTATGGCAACCAATATCAATTCAATCCCTCTTATACAGGACAAAAGCGGTCTGTATATGTTACGCCCAGAGGAAGGATCCCCTTCCGGACAAATAAATCTCAGGGCAAAAGTTGACACCAAAGGGAAAAGCATCTCAAACACCTATGCCATAACACTTGATCCACACGTCGTTGGTAATAACCCGGATAGTAGAGTGGCAGAGAAAGGTGAATCTAAAGGAGAAATGTCCCGGGAGGAACTTGTTGCATTCGAAATGCGAAGCATCATTTCATCACTAAATGATGACACTTCCTTTCGAAAAGTAAAACTGCCGGACCGCCTTGACACCGGCGAAACAATAGAATGGTCTGTAGTACGCAGGACAAACACCGTAGCCATTGCTTTTGCAGTAATTGTCATCGGAATACTTTTATTCCTGAACAGGAACCGGGCCACCAGAAAACAACTGGAAGCAGAACAGGATGCCATATCCCGCCAGCTTCCGGAATTTATAAACAGGCTGGTTTTGCTTTTGAACGCCGGGCTTGTTCTCAATACAGCATTTGAAAAGGCAATCGAAAGAGGCTGCGAATCACCTTCTTCTAATGACGACTTCTTCTATGAACAAATGGATGAAATATTATGCCGAATCAGACAAACTAATGGATCGGTTAATAAGGAATTCCGTGAATTCGCCAGATCAAGAAGAAGTGCCGGTGGTGAAATAGCCAAGGAACTTATGCGAATCAGCAATATTATCAGCGACAATATCAGCAAGGGCGTGGGACTTACTGACAAACTTCAACAGGAAGGCGAAATACTGTGGCTTAACAGGAAACGCGACTGTGAGGAGCGAGGACGTGTTGCCGAAACCCGGCTTACTCTCCCATTAACGTTACAACTGCTCGTTCTGATTATTATTACCGTGAGCCCTGCCCTGCTGGAATTGTAAATACATTTTGGAGGTATTGAAATGAAAAAATTCTTGTCAAAAACGATTAATTTAACCAGAAGTAAATCCGGTATGGAACTGGTGCAGGTGGCTATTCTGGTGGCCATCGCTGTTGCCCTTGGTCTGATTTTCAAAACACAGATAACGGACTTCGTTAACAGAACCTTCGAAGGCTTAAGCAACTTCAGCTGATGACATCCGAGTTTTTTAGAAATAAACGCGGCAGTTATATTGCCGAGGCTGCGGTTGTTCTTCCACTTGTTATTATTGCAATTATTACAATTGTCCTGATTGTGATCTTCTTTTATGAACAGTCTGTGGAAGAAAGTCGGATGCATATTGCCTTGAGATGCCATGCCGGGCAAACCACCGGCAAAATCATCTACTATGATAATGGTTCAGAAGCAGATGCCGCCACTCTCTGGGATGGAAACGTTTCCGTAGACAATCGCGGCTTGTATAAAACGGTGTCTGCCGAAGAAGATGTTTTCATGATGCGAAGAGGTATGCTTTTCTATTATCCGAAAAGTCGGCTCCAGGGAAACTGGCATGCAGTTGACCCGGCAAAAATCAGGAGACAGAAGTGACAAACATGATTGTAAACAAACGTGGAAGCAGCCCTGTATTTCTTTCAATAATACTGGCGAGTCTTATGGCAATTACATTGTCGCTGATTTACTCAGCCCGACAGGAGGCAGTTTTCAGTGTTGCTGATGGTGCCTTCAATCTGGCCGGTAATTCCGTTATGTCGGAATATGATTTCTATGTGGAAAGAGATTATGGATTGTTTCTTCTACAGGGAACAGATACTGAACTGTCCCGGGAATTAAAAAAATATCTCAGCTATACGCTTAGTCAGATGGACGGGACTGTTGTAAACGAGGCCTCTGTTAATGCAGGAAGGTTCAGCGCTGTATCTCTTACGCCTGTTAGGGAGCAGATCCTTGATTACATGAAATCCGTTTCTGCTGCCAAATCCATAATGAAGGCAGATGGTAAAGGTGGGCAGTCACAAAACGACCTGCAGAATCGTACGCTTCGTCATGGGCCTACCATTACCAGCCTTCCCTCCCGCTCTATTCCGGACAAAAGCATAGTATCCACCGCAGAAAAACTGGCTGATAATCTAAAAAAGCCGGAACTTATCTTTCGCAGTGGAACCGCCAATTACATGCTGGATAGCTACATTCTTCAGAAATTCAACAACGACTCTTGCGCAGCTGATACAAATCATTTCTTCAAAGATGAGGTTGAATATGTAATATGCGGTGAACTGTCAGATGAGAAGAATATGAAAAAAACCGACCTGGCGCTGAAGGCTCTCAGAATTGGGCTTAATCTTCAGCATATTTATTCCGATCCGGAAAAGACTGCGGCAGTAGCAGCTGCTGCTGAAATGATTACACCGGGAATACTGGGTACAGTAACCCAGCTTGGTATTTCCACAGTTTGGGCTACTGCTGAAGCAGTAAACGATGTAAAACTTCTGCATAAAGGATACAAAGTACCAATAATAAAGGACAAGCTCAGCTGGGCAATCGATCTGGATGCTCTCATTAACGGTTATGATGCTGAAGATGGCTGTATTACCCCTGAAATCGATAAGGGCAGAAATTATCTGGATTACCTGCGCATTCTTCTGTTTATAAAGGATGATAATGTTAAAACCGGGCGCATTCTGGATCTTATTCAGATAAATATGCGCAAAAATTATGATGGAGACTTCCTGATTCAGGAGTGTGCGACAGGTATTTCAATAGATGGAAAAGTAAATGGCAAAGATTTCATATATGACAGAATATATTAAACTTGTCTTCTCTAATCACAGCACATCGCTGCGAGGCGGCTTCTATACCGTAGAGGCCGCCATATTCCTCCCTCTTGTTGTTCTGGCAGTGCTTACTCTGGGGTATTTTCTCAAGATAGACAGTGCATGGGAAACATCCATGCATGAGGCATTAAACAAATGCAACTGTGCCGCTGCAATAGGAGTTACCGGATTACATACAAAAGACATCCATGAAACTGTCAACCTTACTATGCCGGCAGAATTTTCACATAGTGCTGACATAAAAGGCAGAATACTGTATAGGGATTTCATAGGGAAGAAATACAATGCAAACGGCATGGGTGCCGAAGGATTAGAAACTGATACCGACTCCACAAAAGTCTGGATATTCCCCCAAAGCGGAACAAAATATCACAGAGAGAACTGTACATATGTTAAAGCAACGGTTCACAGCTGTCTGCTGACCGCTTCTGTAAAAAGGCATTACAGTCCCTGCGGTTTATGCCACTCGGAAAAGATTCCTGCAGGAAGTATTGTGTTCTGCTTTTATGGGGATGATACCTCATATCACTATGGTAACTGCAGATCCATAAAACGACATACAACCGTAATTGATAAAGGAGAAGCCGAGTCCAGGGGATATACACCCTGCAGCAAATGCGGTGGAGCATGATAAATGCTCTAAGAAAGGAGAATGAAAATGTGGGAAAACAACGATTACAAGATGTGCATGCGGGAAGAATCGATTCTTGATTTTGAGCGTGTAATGCTCTCCTCCGGAGAGTGCAGCTATCTCATTCCTATGCTTTTTATAGGGGAAACAGATAAGCTGACAGCATATTATGACTGTCGTGGCTTTATTCCCCTTAGCAAATACAAAGTGGAAAAAACAGCTGATGCATTATACATAATGGAAAAAGTACTGCTTATCATGAGTAATGTTGTCGAATACCTGATTACTCCTTCAAAGGTTATGCTTACAACGGAAACCGTATTCTACGACACTGATAGCGGAGAAATAAAAATCGCCTATGTCCCGGTGGATGATGACCAGGACAGTCTAAGGCGAAATCTTATTACTATTATTGCTCAGTTGAAAGCAGATATTTGTGACGATTACGGAGAATATCTGAACCGTCTGGCTAATCTGGTGTATTCAAACAACTATCACTTAAGAGATCTGGTTAATAAACTTGGTCTTCTACGTCGTGAGCTTTATTCACAAACCAGCGCTTCTTAGTAAAGAAATAGCACAGTGGCACAAGATACATGTAGAAGGCCCACGGAAGCGCTCCTATTCCTACACCGAAGAAAGTTAACGGAACGCTGCAGGCAATACACCATGGAATAAGTCCCACTATAATTATTACAGTGTTTTCCATATCGATGGCCAGCTCCTGACGACTACCTCCGGTATTCAAATATGGTTTTGTAAGCAGATCACTGCACATGAGCGTTGCGATTGTCTGGTTGCAGAATACTACACAGGTTGCAAGGCTCACAAGAAAAGTAGTGGCATATCGGCCTGCCTTTGTACAACATTTTTCTATAAGATTCAGCAGATCTGCAAGCATGTCCGTTCGGTTGAATATTCCTGAATAAGCACAGGAAATTGCCAGTATTGCAACTATTTCAAGCATGGACACAAGTCCTCCCCCATCAAGGATGGCAGCTAAGCCGTCCCCGGTGGAATGATAGCCAAAAATAAGTATTTTGCATATTGATAATATTGAAATCTTCTCAACTGCAAAGGCTACTGCAACGCTTGCCAGAACACTGATACTTATGGACAGAATAACTCCTACCTTAAACAAAGGCAGCGCCAGCATTAATACAGCTGGCACAAATGCCCATGGAGATAAGGTAAACTCATCTTCAAATGCCTGAAGAATTCCTGCATCCACATGGCTGATAGGGTTCATGATGGAAACAGCAGAATATGCTGCCAGTGTAATGGCAAATGGCAGGACCGCCGTTTTCATCATCAGACGGACATTTTCAAGAATGTCTGTTTTTGTTACGCCTGCAACCATGTTTGCACTGGATGATACCGGGGAGCCTCTATCTCCAAAATATATTCCGGACATTACAACTCCCGCAGTAATTACAGGGTCTACTCCCCCGCTTCTGGCAAGAGCCATGAATATTACACCAACTGTTCCTGCAACTCCAAAGGATGTGCCCAGGGCATAGCTCAGAAGGCATGAAAGCAGGAACGTAATCACCAGAAACAGGGGCGGAACAATTATCTTCATTCCATAATATACAAAAACCGTAATAGTTCCACTCATGCGCCATGCAGCGGTAATGAAACCTATTATCAGCATTACTTCTATCACAATAAGAGATTCTTTTATGGAACTCCAGCTGTTTTGGGCCAGCTCAATTATACCGGCTCCTATTCCCATGTCCTCGTTTATTTTGAGCACTCTAAGGCCCAAAACTGTGAACAGCAAAAGGCCTACCAGCAGAGCCCATACCATGGAGTGCCCTGTGATAAGCATCACAATCATGAATCCTGTGAAAATAATAAAAGCAATTATAAGTCCCATGGTCTGATTATAACACAAAAAAAGTGTGCCGGATTATCGACACACTCTTATGTTTAATTTATTCAGCCTTTGGTGGCTCAACTGGAGCTACCGGTGCTGGTTCAGCAGGTGCTGCAGGAGCAGGTGCTGCAGGAGCAGCGGTACCGAAGTCCACAACAACAGCTTCTCTTTCCTTTGCATCATCCACTTCGTACATCTTATACTTTTCGAAGTGGAAGATGTTAGCGATAATGTTGCTAGGGAATGATTCAACTGCAGTATTCATCTGTCTTACGCAGCCATTGTAGTACTTTCTGCTGTCTGCGATTTCGTTTTCGATGTTGTTCAGCTGTTTCTGCAGATCCATGAAGTTTTCGTTTGCCTTCAGTTCAGGATAAGCTTCTGCTGTAGCAATCAGGTTGCCCAGAAAACCACTCATCTGCTGGTTGGCATCAACTTTCTCGTTTGGTGACATTGAGTCATAATTTCTGCTGCGGAGAGCAGCAATCTTCTCGAAAGTGGACTTTTCATGTTCTGCATAGCCCTTAACTGTGTTTACCAGATTAGGAATCAGATCCCATCTCTTCTTAAGGTAAACATCCATGGTTGCGAATGCTTCTTCGATCTTGTTCTTCATCTTTACGAAGTTGTTGTACGCACTGATGAGCCAGATTCCCAGAATAACTATTATCGCAACAATAATAATTCCAATAATCATTCAATTTCCTCCTTCTTTTCTAACAGATATCTCTTGTGATACTTCAGTCGAGTATAATCCATTATTTTATTGTAATACACCGGATTTGAAAGGCCTCCTAAAACTCCCACTACAGGTAAACCCTGTATGAATTTCATAACCAGCATGTCTAACGCGAATGTATCCGCCGTTAAACCTATCTGATCCTGAAGCTCGTCAATATCCGGAATTTTATGAGCCTTAAGCAGATCGTCAACTTCCATATCTGCTTCAATCCATTTCTCACGTTTCTGAATGGCCGCAGCCATCATCTTCAGAATGAGAAATCTCTCCTCAGGTTTATTGTAATCGTAACCGTACTTAAGTGCAACCTCATAAACTGACTGAAGCAGAAATCCAATGAAAAGCACTATGTCCGGAAGACCTATTCCAAGTACTCCCAGACCTACTCCTTCAGCTGTTGTAACTATGGATTTCCACCGGCTTGATTTCGAAACATCATTTCTGAACTTACGAAGCTCTCTCTGGGACTGAGCATCGTCAACAGCCTGGTTTTGCGCTTCAAAATCCCTCATCAGGTTCTCTTTATTGTAGGTTTTCTCGATTAGATCGATGCCTTTGTCGAATATGATAGTAAATGCCGTCGCAAAAGCAGCCCTAAGGTTAATGTAAATCTTATCAGGAATTACACCCTCCAGAGCCCTCTTCCAGGCGCCCTCCGAAGCCATCGCCTGCTTCTGGAGCTTCCGCTCCTGCTTCTGTATGTACTTTAATTCCTTCTCGCATGCTGCGAGGAACTGGGCATCGTTCATACTGATATTATAGCAGAGAAACCGTCAACGAAGAAACAAAAAATATGAATGACAAAATGCCTGTCATTTTGTCATCTTTTAATCATTATAACGCATTAACTTCCTCAACAGTTAAGCCCGTGCAACGTGAAATAACATCTGCACTAACACCTTCTCTAGCAAATGCCCTCGCGTCCTCAATTGCCTTCTCTTTCTTTCCTTCAGCAATTCCCTGGGCAATCCCCTCCTGCCGGGCCTTCTCTTCCTTTATCGCCTGATCCTTCTGCGTTGCAGTTAACAACATATCCATTTTATCCCCCGTATTCCATATCCGCACGGCATCATCAAGCTCCTGAATAAATCCGTCATCCTCTGCAACTCTGTCAGAATTAATGTAATCAAACAGATTCCTGAGCTCCTGCG